>CAZAIE010001208.1:0-2524 GCA_964485035.1 uncultured Myxococcaceae bacterium
TCGCGCAGGTCGAACAGGTGCTGATGAACCTGGCGCTCAACGCCCAGGACGCCATCCCCGGCTCTGGCACCTTCACGATCCGCTTGGCGCCGCACACCTCCCCGGGGACCGCCGAGCTGGCGGCCGGCCGCTACGTGCTGCTGGAGGCCAGCGACACGGGCCAGGGGATGGACGAGGCCACCCGGGAGAAGGTCTTCGAGCCGTTCTTCAGCACCAAGCCGCTGGCCAGCGGCTCGGGGCTGGGGCTGCCCACCAGCCTGGGCATCGTGAAGCAGCACGGCGGCGCCATCGACCTGAGCTCCACCGTCGGGGCCGGCACCACGGTGCGGGTCTACCTCCCCGTGCTCGCCGACCCGCAACGCCAGGCCACGCCTCCCCCTCCCCCCGCGGCGCCCGGAAGCCAGACGGTGCTGGTGGTCGAGGACAACGACACCGTCCGCCGCATGACCCGCCGGGTGCTGGAGCGTGGCGGGTACCGGGTGCTCTGCGCCGAGGACGGCGAGCGGGGCCTCGCGGTGGCCCAGGCCGAGCCGGGCCCCATCGCGCTGCTGGTCACCGACGTGGTGATGCCGGGGATGAACGGGAAGGAGCTGCACGCGCGCCTGGCCGCCGTCCGCCCGGGCCTGAAGGTCCTGTTCACCTCCGGGTACGACGCCAACATCGTCGCCGCCCAGGGCGTGCTGGGCGAGGGCATCCACTTCATCCAGAAGCCCTTCACGGTCGAATCGATGACCCGCAAGGTGCGCGACGTCCTCGCGAGCTGACGGGACGGATATCCCGGCGTTCCTCCTCGCGGTTTTTCCGGCGGCCGGCGAAGCCCGGTCCCGACCCCCGTGCGGGGCCTCCACGGCACTTCTTGACGAGCCCCTTTCCGGGAACGAGGATGCCCCTTCGCTTTTTCAACAGAGGGGACGAGGACGACAACGATGGCCAACGATCAGAAGCTGGTAGGCAATGGCTGGGTGGTGACGCTGGGCGAGGACAACCGCGTCATCGAGAAGGGCGGCGTGCTCATCGAGGGGACCACGGTCAAGGAGATCGGCACGACCGAGGACCTGAAGACCCGCTACCCCGAGGCGAAGTTCATCGACGCGCACGGGGGCACCATCCTCCCCGGCTTCATCTGCGCGCACCACCACCTCTACTCCACCTTCGCCTGCGGCCTCGCGCCGAAGTCCTCGGCGAACTTCGTGGAGATCCTCGAGAACCTGTGGTGGAAGCTGGACCGCGCGCTGACCCTCGACGACGTCGAGCTCTCGGCGCTCATCCCCATCGCCCGCGCCATCCGCGCCGGCACCACGACGTTCCTCGACCACCACGCCAGCCCGAACGCCATCGAGGGCAGCCTCGACCGCATCGGCGACGTGGTGAAGAAGACCGGCATCCGCGCCTCGCTCTGCTACGAGATCACCGACCGCAACGGCGAGGCCGGCGCGGAGGCGGGCATCAAGGAGAGCCGCGAGTGGCTGAAGCGCTGCAAGCGCGACAAGTCCGGCCGCTTCCACGGCCTGGTCGGCCTGCACGCCGCCATGACCGTGGGCCCCAAGACGCTGGAGAAGTCGGTGGCGCTGGCCAAGGAGTTCGACACCGGCCTGCACGTGCACGTCGCCGAGGACAAGGCCGACGAGGATCACAGCATCGCCACCTACGGCAAGCGCGTGGTGGAGCGCCTCTTCGAGGCCGGGGCCCTGGGCAAGAAGTCCATGGCCATCCACTGCATCCACCTCGACGACAAGGAAGTGGACCTGCTCAAGCAGACCGACACCATCGTGGTCCACAACCCCCAGTCGAACATGAACAACGCGGTGGGCGCCGCCAAGATCATCGACATGATCGGCAAGGGCATCCGCGTCGGCCTGGGCACCGACGGCATGACCAGCGACATGCGCGAGGAGGTCCGCGCCGCCCTCTGGCTGCGCCACCACGCGCACCAGGACCCGCGGGTGGGCTTCATGGAGGTCGCGCTCGCGCTCACGCAGACCAACGCGCAGATCGCCAGCGCCTTCTTCGGCAAGCCCCTGGGCCGCATCGCGGTGGGCGCGCCCGCGGACATCATCGTCAGCGACCACGTCCCCTTCACCCCGCTGAACCCCAACAACGTGCTCGGCCACATCATCTTCGGCATCGCCGCCGAGCCCATCAACACCACCATCGTCGACGGCAAGGTGCTGATGCACGACAAGAAGCTCAAGACCATCGACTGGCAGGAGGTCAGCGAGCGCGCGGCCAAGCTCTCCCCCGAGACCTGGAAGCGCTTCGCGGCCCTGTAGTCCCGTTCACCGGCGGGGGCGCGGACGCACGCGCCCCCGTCGTCTTTTTCCGCCTCTCACCCCCTCCCCGGAACCCTCCCATGACCCACACCCTGCTCACCGACGCCCAGCTGGCCAGCGAGTTCGCGCGCTGCGAGTCCTGCGAAGAGAAGGGCTGCCGCGACGGCTGCCCGGCCAACTGCTCGCCCGCCGACTTCATCATGGCCGCCAAGCGCTTCACCGCGCCCGACTTCAAGCGCAGCGCCGGCGAGATC
>CAZAIE010001209.1:0-2519 GCA_964485035.1 uncultured Myxococcaceae bacterium
TCTCGTGGGCTCGGAGATGTGTATAAGAGACAGGGTGGTCGTCCTGGGGAACGGCCTCACGATCTACCTCTTGGAGGACCGGAACGTCCCGCTGGTGAGGCTGCGCGCGCTGGTCCGCCTGGGCGCGCTCGACGACCCCCCGGCCCGGGTGGGACTCGCCGACGTCACCTGGACCGCGCTGCAGACGGGCGGGGCCGGGCGGCTGGGGGCCGATGCGCTCGACCGGACGCTCGAGGACATGGCGGCGCTGCTGGATGGCGAGGTCCAGGACGAGTCCGCAGCGCTGGGGCTGGAGGTCCGCACCGTCGACCTCGAGCGGGGCGTGGGGCTGTTCGCCGACCTGCTCAGGCGGCCCCGCTTCGAAGCCCAAGCCCTCGAGCGCGTGCTGGACCAGGCCCGGGACTCCGTCCGACGCCGCACCGACGACGCTGGCCACGTGGCCCAGGCCGCCTTCATGCAGGCCCTCTGGGGCGCGGACAGCCCGTTCGCCCGCGAGCCGACGCTCGCGACCCTCGGGCGGACCGGCCGGGAGGACGTGGTGCGCCTGCACGCGTCGGCCGTGGTCCCGGCGGCGACGCGGCTTCTCGTCTCCGGCGACTTCGAGACGCCCCGGATGAAGGCGCTCCTGGAGGCGGCGTTCGGCGACTGGTCGGGAGGGAAGGGGACTGCGCGCAAGCTTCCGCCGCCGCCCCCGCGGGGCAAGCGCCGGGTCCTGGTGATCCCCACGGGGGGTGCCCAGGCCAAGGTGCGGCTCGGGCACCTGAGCCCCGCGCGGCACGACCCACGCGAGCTCGCCCTCGGGGTCCTGGATGCGATCCTCGGGGGCTCGTACGGCGCGTCACGGCTCTATTCGGAGATCCGCGAGCGCCGGGGGCTTGCGTACAGCGTGGAGTCGATGATCGGCCCTGGGCCTTCGGCGGGGATGGTGGTCCTGGCCGCCGACACCCGTCCCGAGAGCGCGCGAGAAGTCATCGCCAGGGCCCTGGAGGTGGTCGACGGCGTGCGCGGAGCGAGGCCTCCCTCGGCGGCCGAGGTCGCCATGGCCAAGGAGGCGTTCGTCAACGCCTTCGTCTTCAGGTTCGACACCGCGTCGCATGCGCTCGACCAGCGCGCCACGCACGATGCGTTCGGGTACCCCGCCGACCACCTGCGGACGCTGCGGGACCGGCTGCAGGCGCTCACCCCCGAAGAGGTGGCTGCTGCCGCCCGGGACGTCTTGCGCCCCGAAGCCCTGCAGATCGTCGTGGTGGGGGACCCGAACCGGATGGGGGACCTCTCCGAGTTCGGACCCGTCGAGACCATCCTCGAAGCGGCGGAGGCGCCGACGACCCCGCCCCCATGAACACCGCACCTGGGCGGCCGTTTTCTTGCCTTGGCTGCGCACGGGCCTAACCTGTCGCTACAGAGCGCAACACGGCGCTCGGACGAGAGGAGCAAGCCCATGGAAAAGCGCCACAACCGTCGCGTCCCCCTCGACGTCTACCTGAACAAGTTCATCAAGGGCGTCCCGTTCATGGTGCGCGCGCGGGACATCAGCCCCGACGGCATCTACCTGACCCAGCTGCTCGAGCCGATCGCCGACGATGAGCGGATCGGCGTGCAGTTCCAGCTGCCCGGGACCAAGGAGGTCATCTACGCGGAAGGGGAGATTGTGAGCGACATCGAGCGGGGGGCCTCGCACGGCAACGGCATCCGCTTCACGCTCATCACCGACTACCACCGCAAGCTCATCAAGCGGTACGTCTCGCGGCACGCCGCGGCGGCCTGAGGTCGCTCCTCCCAGGGCGTGCGCCGTTCGAGTTGAACAGGCGCATGCCACCCAGCGTCTCTCCCGGCATCGACTGTTCGTGAGCAGGGTCACAGCACGAACGCCGGGAAGCTGAGACCCTTCGGGCCGTTGCTTGACTCAACCCCGGCGCAACGTGATTTGCTCTGGCGCCGTTTTCGAGTCGGCCTGGATCTGGGAGGAACCGATGAAGAACCTGCTCGCAGTCCTCTTCCTCATTCCCGCGGTGGCGTTCGCTGCGGAGAAGCCCGCAAAGCCGCTTCCCCAGCTCCCCGGGGTCGACTGGAACACGAAGACCATCAAGGCGACCGGGCGGGGCGCCCCCAGCCTGAACGCGCCGTCGGTCGCAGCGGCCCGGATTGGCGCCGAGAAGGCTGCCGAGCTGGACGCGGTGCGCAACATCCTCGTGGTCCTCAAGGGCATCCAGATCACCAGCGAGAAGACCGTCGGCCAGGCCATGGGCGCCTCGGGTGACCTCACCGCCAAGCTGGAGGCCGAGGCCCGCGGGTTCAAGCGCGTGGGCACGCCCCGCTACTTCAGTGATGGTGGCGTGGAGATGGACGTGGAGATGTCCATCGCCGAGCTCTTCGCGGAGGTCGCGGAAGTCGTCGAGGTCCCCAAGGCTGCCGAGGCCAAGCCCCTGCCCGCCAACGGCGAGGCCAAGAACAGCGGCCTGGTCGTCGACGCCAAGGGCCTGCACTACCGCGCCGGAGGTCTCGCCGCCGGCGACCAC
>CAZAIE010001210.1:0-2515 GCA_964485035.1 uncultured Myxococcaceae bacterium
CCAGTCGACGAGGCCCTCGGGTTGGGCGGCCGCCACGGGCGCGGCGCCGAGCCCGGCGGCCGCCCAACCCGAGGGCCTCGTCGACTGGTACCGCGCCGCGCACCGCCTCGCTCGGTGGGCGGCGCTGTTCGCGAAGGACCGCCTCGACATCACCGTCGCGTTGGTCGCCAACTTCGGTGGCGGCATCGACCTCTTCACGCCGCTGATGGTCGACCTCGATCCCGGCCTCGGCGACGTGGCGCCCACGTCCCTGCGCCAGCAGGTCGTGCTCCAGGAGAAGATCAGCCGGCTCTCGATGCTCGGGCTCCTCCCCGGCCCCCACCAGACCCACGTGCACCCCTTCGTGGGCTTCGACCCCCGACGCGAGTTGGCGGCGCGGCGGGCCGGCCACATCGAGACGCCGCTCGACCTGCTGGAGACCGCGGTGACGCGCTACGGCGTGATCGGCGTCAAGGTCTACCCGCCCATGGGGTTCAAGGCCATCGGGAACGCCGGCAAGGTCGCCGACGGCGCCGCCATCGACGGCATCCTCCGCGACCTCTACCGCTGGTGCCAGACCGAGGCGGTGCCGATCACCGCGCACACCAACCCGAGCAACTACGCGCACGAGGACTTCAAGGACTTCGCCTCGCCTACGTACTGGGCCAGCGCGCTCAAGGAGTTCCCCGAGCTGCGGGTCGACCTCGGCCACTTCGGCGGGGCACACGACAAGCCCATCACCACCTCGGGCTGGCCGTGGAAGGCCGCCCGGCTGATGGACACGTACCCGAACGTCTACGCGGACGTGGGCAACCACAAGATCTACGACGCGAAGGTGCGGGCCACGTACCTCGGCCTGCTCGAGTCGATCTTCGCGAAGCACCCGGCGGTGGTGGACAAGGTGATGTTCGGCTCGGACTGGTACATGCTCGCTGCCATGCCCGAGGCCGACCGCTTCCTGGCCACCTACCGCAAGGCCTACCAGCAGGCGTTCGGCGCGGCGAAGACCCGCCGCTTCCTCGGCGCGAACGCGCTGCGCTTCCTCGGCTTCGACGATGCCCAGAACCCGAACAACCAGCGCGTTCGTGCCCGCTATGAGCGCCATGCGCCCGCCAACCTGCCGGCGTGGCTCGCCTGACCCGGCCGAAAGCGAAGAGCCCGCTCCTGTCCCCTCCCGCCGCGCCCCAGGACGCTGTCACACCGCTTGGGCATGATGTTGGCGATGAGGGTTCCTGCCGACGCCGCCGCTAGCATGCCGAGGCTTGTCGTGCGCCGTCCGGCTTCGGGCGGGCACCCAATCGAACCCTGCCCCGGACCGTCCGGGGCCCCGAGCCGGTACGGCCGGGTCCAGAGGGAGGTTTGCTGCTCGTGACACGAGCGTACGAATTGATGGTCATCTTCCAGTCCGATCTCGACGAGTCGTCGGTGTCGGCCCAGGTGAAGAAGATCGCCCAGACCATCGAGGCGGGCGAGGGCACCGTGGCCACCACCGACGTGTGGGGCCTGCGCCGCTTCGCCTACGAGATCAACCACAAGAACGAGGGCATCTACGTCGTCCTCGAGATCGTCACCGAGGCACCCAACCTCGATGACCTCGACCGCCAACTGCGGCTCGCGGACGAGGTGGTCCGCCACAAGATCCTGCGCCTGCCCGAGCGCGAGGCCACCCGTCGTGGCCTGCTCGGTGACGGCGCGCCGGCCGAGGCTCCCGAGGAGCCCGCGGCTGAACCTGCCCCGGCCGACGCCGGATAGGAGCGAACCGACATGGCACCTGGAAACACCGTGAACATCGTGGGCAACGCGACCCGCGACCCCGAACTGCGCTTCACTCCGTCGGGCCAGGCCGTGGCCAGCTTCGGCGTGGCCGTGAACCGCCGCTGGCAGAACCGCCAGACCCAGGAGTGGGAAGAGGCCGTGAGCTTCTTCGACATCACCTGCTGGGGGCAGTTGGCCGAGAACGTGGCCGAGTCCGTCCAGAAGGGCACCCGCGTGGTGGTCGACGGCCGCCTCGACCAGCGCTCCTGGGAGACCGAGCAGGGCGACAAGCGGTCCAAGGTGGAGATCGTGGCCGACGAGGTCGCCCCCAGCCTGCGCTGGGCCACCGCCCAGATCACCAAGAACGAGCGCCGCGACGGCGGCGACGGCGGCAGCAGCTTCGGCGGCGGCGGTGGCGGCGGCAGCCGTCCCGTCCCCAACGAGCCGCCCGCCGGCTACGACGACGAGGAGCCCTTCTAGACATGGCCAAGAAACGAGAGGTGCGCGGCAAGAACAAGGACAACGCGCGCCGCAGCAAGAAGAAGATCTCCCTCCTCTCCCAGGAGAAGGTGGTCTACGTCGACTACAAGGACGTGAACCTGCTGCGCCGGTTCATGTCCGACCGGGCCAAGATCCGGGCCCGCCGCGTCACCGGCAACGACGCCCAGCAGCAGCGTGAGGTGGCCCGCGCCATCAAGAACGCCCGCGAGATGGCGCTCCTGCCCTACACCAACCGCGTCACCACCCAGCGCGGTGGTGGCCGTGGCGATCGCGCTCGCGG
>CAZAIE010001211.1:0-2514 GCA_964485035.1 uncultured Myxococcaceae bacterium
CTTCAGGCGTCTCGATGGGGCAGATGCGGCCGTAGTGCGTGCCGTGGACGTCGCGCACCTCGAAGCCGGCGCGCTCGCGGGTGAGGCCGCCGGGCCCGAGGGCCGAGAGGCGCCGCTTGTGCGTGACCTCGGAGAGCGGATTCGTCTGGTCCATGAACTGCGACAGCTGGCTGGACCCGAAGAACTCCTTGATCACCGCCGTGACCGGCTTGGCGTTGATCAGGTCGTGCGGCATGAGCGTCTCGATCTCCTGGAGGCTCATGCGCTCCTTGATCGCACGCTCCATGCGGACGAGGCCGATGCGGTACTGGTTCTCGAGCAGCTCGCCCACCGCGCGAACGCGGCGGTTGCCGAGGTGGTCGATGTCGTCGATCTCGCCCTTGCCGTTCTTCAGGTCGAGCAGGTAGCGGATGACCTCGAGCACGTCGCGCTTGGTGACGACGGTGTGCTCCAGCGGCTCGTCGATGGTGAACTTGAAGTTCAGCTTCAGGCGGCCGACCTTGGAGAGGTCGTAGCGCTCGGAGTTGAAGAACAGGTTCACGAACAGGTTGGTCGCCGTCTCGACCGTGGGCGGGTCACCGGGGCGCAGGCGCCGGTAGATCTCCATGATCGCCTCTTCCGGAGAGACGATCTTGTCGAGGTTCAAGGTGTCGCGCAGGAAGCTACCGACGTTCAAGCCGTCGATGAAGAGGACCTTGAACTCCTTGACGCCGCGGGCCCGAAGCTCCTCGAGCTTCTCGTCCGTGACCTCCTCGTTGCACTCGATGAGGATCTCGCCGGTGGACTCGTCCACGATGTCGTGGGCGCAGACCTTGGTGAGCAGTTCCTCCTTGTCGAGCGGGAGGGTCTTGATCTTCGCGGCCTCGAGCTTCTTGATGGCCCCGCGGGTGAACTTGCGGTTCTTCTTGACGATGATCTCGCCCGTCTTCGGGTTCTTGATGTCGCGCGTGGCGCGCTGGCCCGGGAGCAGGTCGAGCTCGACCGACTTCTCGAAGTGGTCCTTCCCCTCGATGAAGACCGTCTCGGTCGCGTAGTAGTAGTTGAGGATCTCCTCGGTGGTGCCGTGGAACTCGAGCGGGTTCTTCTTGCTCGTGTCCGGCACGCCGCCGAGGGCGCGGATGAGCACCGTGGCCGGCAGCTTGCGGCGCCGATCGATGCGGACGTAGAGGATGTCCTTGTGGTCGAACTCGAAGTCGATCCACGAGCCGCGGTACGGGATGATGCGGGCGTTGTAGAGCAGCTTGCCGGAGCTGTGGCTCTTGCCCTTGTCGTGGTCGAAGAAGGCGCCGGGGCTGCGGTGCAGCTGGCTGACGACGACGCGCTCGGTGCCGTTGATGATGAAGGTGCCGTTCTCGGTCATCAGCGGGATTTCGCCGAAGTAGACCTCCTGCTCCTTCACGTCGCGGATGGACTGGGCGCCGGTCTCCTCGTCCTTGTCCCAGACGACCAGGCGGACGACGACCTTGATGGGCGCGGAGTACGTCATGCCGCGCTGGTGGCACTCGTCCACGTCGTACTTCGGCTTCTCGAGGTGGTAGCTCACGAACTCGAGCGAGCTGGTCTCGTTGAAGTCCTTGATCGGGAAGACGTCGCTGAACACGCCCTGGAGGCCGGAGTCCTCGCGCTTCTCGGGCGGGACGTTGGCCTGCAGGAACTTGTCGAACGAGTGCTTCTGGATGTCGATCAGGTTCGGGATGTCGATGACTTTGGAAATCTTCGAGAAGCTCTTGCGAATGCGGAAGTTGTTCTGGATCGTCGGCGTCGCCATCCGAGCTCCCATCACGGCTGTTCAGTTTGGGCTGCCACTTGGGCTCACCCTGTCCGCCGTGGAACGGACTTCATCAGGACCAGCTATTTCGGGGTTCAGGCACTGCCCACGACGGGCCGGCCCGAGCTCCCCCTCGAAACTTCTCGAATTTCAATGACACGAGAAGGCCGGGGCACGGCTCGCGCCTGCCCCGGCCTCCTCAGAGGTGCTTCGGCTACTTGATGTCGATGGTCGCGCCGGCAGCAACGAGCTGGGCCTTGATCTTCTCGGCCTCGTCCTTGCTGACGTTCTCCTTGACCGGCTTGGGGCAGCCCTCGACCAGGTCCTTGGCCTCCTTGAGGCCGAGGCCGGTGATCGCGCGGACTTCCTTGATCACGTTGATCTTGTTGGCGCCCGCGCTGGTCAGCTGCACGGTGAACTCGGTCTTCGCCTCGGCAGGAGCGGCGGCGGGGCCAGCAGCGGCGGCCACGGCAACCGGCGCCGCAGCGGACACGCCCCACTTCTTCTCAAGCATCTTCACGAGCTCGGCGGCCTCCATGATGGACAGGCCGGACAGGCTCTCGGAAATTGCATTCAGGTCAGCCATTTTGCTTCTCCAAACTTTGGTTCACGCAGTCCCTTGGGACTGCTGGGTTTTCGTTCCACAACCCGGCAGGGCCGGGCTCGAGACTCACGCCTTCTTGGACTCGGCTTCGCGACGAGCGTCGATGACGCGCGCGAGGCTGCTGCCCGGCTGGTTGATGACG
>CAZAIE010001212.1:0-2514 GCA_964485035.1 uncultured Myxococcaceae bacterium
CTTCTGCGCGAACAGCTTCTCGGTGTCGCGCTTCATGGACACGAAGACACGCAGGAAGTGCAGCCGGCACTCGCCCATGATGTCGCCGTACTCGCCGTTCCCGCACAGCTCGCACTCCCGGCAGCGGTCGACGATGTCGGTGAAGCGGACGTAGGTCTCGTAGGAGATCTTGCCTTGCTGGAACTCGGTCTCGTTCGACCGCTCCAGGTAGTCGACGTGTTTGCGCGACAGGCACATACCGCATCCCGGGTGCGAAAATGGTGGGCAGTATAGGCGCGGCAGGCCACGGGCGGAACCGGAATTCCGGGCGTCAAAACGCCTTGCGCCCCGGGGTGTTGGCGAGCAAACGCCCAGCGACTCCCGATTGGAGAATCGCAGCCGTCAGGCGCCGACCTCCACCCGCTCGCCGTCGGCGAGGAAGGCGCCGCGGCCAATGTGGTGCAGCGTGCGCAGCTCCGGGTGACCTGCGAACGACCACTCGCCGCGGAAGACGGCGTCGTCCGCCCAGGCGGCGACGATCTCGGCGAGGAGCAGGTCGAACCGCTCGCGCAGCGTGGGCTCGGGCAGAAGGCAGCACTCGAGCCACGCGACGCACCCCTCGACCAGCGGGGCGCCGACCTTCGAGGCTGGCGCGGTCTCGAACCCGAGCGTCTGCAGCTTGTCGATGCCGCGGCCGGTGACGCGCCCAGCGCGGAAGGTCTGCTCGGCGAGGGCCACGGTGGGAATGTTGACGACGAGTTCTCCGCTCTGCTCGATGAGCTCGCGGGTGTACGAGTCCGCGGAGATCACCGCGGTGAGCCTCGGCGGGTCGGTGTCGAGCGGCGTGACCCACGCCGCAGCCATCACGTTGCGGCGGCCTCCCGAGGCGCTGGTGACGAGCGTTGTGGGCCCGTGGTTGAGCAGGCGGTAGGCGTGGGGCAGCGGGACGGCGACGCGCATGGCACCTCAGGTTTCGGTCGGTGGAGTGGCCAGGGATGGGGCCTTGGGCCGGGGGCCGCGCGCGATCACGTAGCCGCCCCAGGCGACGAGCAGGAAGCAGAAGTACTGCGCCGGGGTGAGGCCCAGGTAGCGGGCGTCGGCGGTGCGCAGGAAGTCGAAGCCGAAGCGCCCGAAGGCGTAGAGGATGGCCAGCACGCCCAGCAGCCGGCCGGTCAGGAGCTGCCTCTTCGCGAGGGCGTAGAGGACCACGGTGATGGCGAAGAGCCAGAGCGCGTCGTAGAGCCCCAGGTCGTGCCGCGACCCGCCGGGGAACGCGACCGCGAGGAAGAAGTCGCTCGGCAGGCCGGGGTGGTCGTGGACAGCGAAGCAGCCGATGCGCGCGATGCCCCAGCCCGGGGCCGTGCCCAGCGCGAGGGCGTCGGCGTAGTCCATGAACCGCAGCTTGCGGACCCGGAAGTACACGACCGCCGCGACCACCCCGCCCAGCAGCCCGCCGAACGACGAGAGCCCGTCCCAGAACTTGAGCAGGTTCAGCGGGTTGGCCAGGTCCTCGGGCTTGTACGCGACGACGTGGACCAGGTGGCCGAAGAAGATGCCCGAGAGCGCGCCCCAGAAGATGAAGTCGACGATCACCTTGCCGTCGAGCCCCTGGCGCGCGGCGCGTCCGGCCGCGAGCCGGGTGCCCACCCAGATGCCCAGGAGCACGAAGACGCCGAAGATCTCGATGGGGATCGGGCCGAGGTGGAGAGAGGGCGGCTGGTAGTAGGGGATCACTGGGGGCCTCGGTCGTGGGGGTGCATAGCCCAGCCCAACCAGCGCGGCAACGCGGCTGTTCCCGCACCGTGTGCAAGTGTCCGGCGTCGGAAGCGCCCCGCTACCTTCCCTCTGGGCCTCTTGCTAGCATCGCGGCCGCTTCACCACGACACCGGGGGCCTTGGGACCGATGAACCGAGAACGCCGCGACCGGATTCTCGAAGCCCTCTTCCAGATCCGTCCCGGGGAGCTGAACCTCACCTCCCTGCTGCTCTTGCAGAACCTCTTCGTGGTCGGCGCCTTCATCGTGGGCCGGTCGGTCCGCGACGCGCTCTTCCTGGCCCACGCCAGCCGCGACCACCTGCCCTGGATGTACGTCGCCTCCGCGGTCGCGGTGGCCATCGCGGGGCTGTTCTACTCGCGCGCGGCCGACCACGTCCGCCGCGACTACCTCGCTGCGGGGGTGGCGCTCGCCTCCGCCGGCGGCCTCGCGATCATCCGCATCGCCCAGGACCACACAGGGGCGTGGATCTTCGCGGCCCTCTACGTGCTGGTGGAGGTCTTCGGGGCGCTCACCATCATCCAGTACTGGACCATCGCCAACGAGCTGTTCAACTCGCGTGACGCGAAGCGGCTCTTCGGCACCATCGGCGCCGGCGGCACGCTGGCCAACATCGTCCTGGGCGGGGCGGTCGGCGTCTTCGCCAAGCAGGTGGGGGCCGAGAACCTGCTCTTCCTCTGCGTCGCGCTGCTGGGCGCGGTGGCGCTCGTCGCGCTGCGGCTGGGCCGCAAGATGCCCAACCGCGCCGCGCCCACCCGGGC
>CAZAIE010001213.1:0-2513 GCA_964485035.1 uncultured Myxococcaceae bacterium
GCTGCTGGGCTCGCTCTTCCGGAAGTCCGCGCCGGCGGCCGCGCCGCCGCCCGCCAAGGCTGCGCCTGCACCCCAACGCGCCCGCGCCGCCGACGTGCGCTCGCTCGATCTGCTCAACCTGTCGGACCTGGGAGCCCGGGAGCGCGAGCCCGAGCGCCCGCCGCCGGTGGACCTCGAGCCGCTCCAGAAGAGGCTCCTGGAGCTGGGCGTCCGCCAGGTGGGGCTCGACGGCGGCCTGCCCACCTTCCCGTGGGTCGCCACGCGGGTCATCGAGCTCATCGGCCAGGAGCAGACCGGGGCCAACGACCTGGTGAAGCTCATCAACCAGGACCCCGGGCTCACCACGCAGGTGCTGCGCGCCGCGAACTCCGCCTACGCGTCGCGGGGCATCGAGGTGGTGGCGGCGCGGGACGCCATCACCCGGCTCGGCTTCCGCGAGGTCGCCGACGTGATGCTCGCGGCGGCGACCAACGGGCTCTTCCAGGACATGCGCCGCAGCGACGTGGTGAGCCTGGCGCGGCGGCACGCGTGGATCCACTCGCTGACCTGCGCCTTCTCCTCCACCTGGCTGGCGATGGAGTGCGGCGCGGACGCGCAGAAGGCGTTCCTGGGCGGGATGCTCCACGACCTGGGCGCCATCCTCGCGCTGCAGGCGGTGGAGGCGCTGGTCGCCGAGGCCCGCATCGCCCGCAAGGACCTCGACGCGGTCCTCGACCCGCTGGTGGACGCGACGCACAACGAGCTGGGCCGGCGCATGGCCGAGCGCTGGAAGCTGCCGGCGCACGTGGTGCGGGTCTGCGCGGAGCACCACGCGCCGACGGTGGGCGCCAAGGAGGACCGGGAGCTGCACATCGTGCGCGTGGTCGAGGGGCTGAGCGAGCTGGGCAGCAACCCCCACTGGCCCCTGCGACGCGTCGAGGAGATCCGCGAGAGCGCGGTCGGGCTCGGGGTGGACCGCTTCCGGCTCAGGGCCACGGTCACGCAGATCCGCGAGTACGCGAAGAAGGCCCTGCAGCTCGCCAACGCGGTCGAGCCGGCCTGAGCGGGCTCAGTCCAGCACCGCCTGCTCGCCGGTGCGGATGGCCTCGAGGACCTCGGCGGGGGTGGCGGCCTTCTCCAGGCGCTCCTTCACGTAGACGCTCTCGTGCATCAGCGTCGCGATGATCGACTGCAGGCGCTGGTGGACGCGCGGCTGTCCCGCCGGCGTGAGCAGCACGAACAGCAGGTGCGCGCGCTCGTGGGTCCCCTCGCAGGCGATGCCCTGCGTGGAGCGCAGCAGCATGACGAACGGCCGCGGGAGCCCGGGGATGCGCGCGTGCGGCATGCCGATGCCCTCGCCCAGGTAGGTGGGGATGAGGCGCTCGCGCGCGGCGATGGCGCGGACCAGCTCCTCGGCGGGCAGCGGGACGGTCCCGGCGGGCATGCGGGCGAGCGCGCGCCGCACCGCCTCGACCGGGGAGCAGGCCTCGACGTCCAGGTGTACGCAGTCCTGCGTCAGCGCGTCGGCGAGCCGCGTCGGCTCCTCGTTCTCGAACTCGTCGCGGATGGTGCCCACCAGCTCCTCGAGGATGTCCTCCAGGGTGATCCACCCGGTCCACGCACCTTGCGCGTTGGTCACCGCCGCGGCGTGCATCCGGCGCCGCTGCAGCTCCGCGAGCAGCTGCTCCAGTGGGGTGTGCTCGGTGGTGAAGAAGAGCGGACGCGAGAGGGTCTCGATGCCCGGAGGCAGCGCCCCCTCCCGCAGCACCAGGTCCTTCAGGTGCACCACGCCCACTGGCTTCTCCGGGTCGTCCTGGACCAGCGGGTAGCGCGAGAAGCGCGAGGCGCGGACCGCCGCGAGGGTCTCGGGCCAGGGCGCCTTCGCCTGCAGGCACTTCACCGAGGAGCGGGGCCGCATCGCGTCGCGCGCGGTGAGCTTGCCGAAGTCGAAGACGTTCTCCATGAACAGCAGTCGCCGGAAGGACATCAGGCCCTCCTGCTGCGACTCCTCGAGGATGATGCGCAGCTCGTTCTCGGAGTGCCGGGCCTCGGTGAAGCTGGTGCGGTTGCGGAAGGGCCAGAGCACGAGGTTCGAGCTGGCGGTCAGCAGCGCGACCAGCGGGCGCGCGAGGAAGGAGAGGAAGCGGAGGGGAGCGGCGACCAGCAGCGCGTACCGCTCCGCGGAGCGCAGGGCCAGCGCCTTGGGCACCAGCTCCCCGAGCACGATGGAGAGGTACGAGACCAGGACGATGACCAGCGTCAGCGCCACCTCCTCGGCGCTGCTCCCAATCCACGCCACGCGCGCGAGCATGGGCTCGAGCCGCACCGCGATGGACGCGCCTCCGAAGGCGGCCGCGGTTGCGCCCACCACCGTGATGCCCACCTGGACCGTGGCCAGGAACCGCTCCGGGTCCTGCTTGAGCTGGAGCGCCGCCTTGGCCCCCGCGCGCCCCGCATCCACGAGTTCGCGCAGCCGGGACTCGCGCAGCGCCACGAGGGCTATCTCCGCGCCGGCGAAGAGACCGTTGGCGAGG
>CAZAIE010001214.1:0-2512 GCA_964485035.1 uncultured Myxococcaceae bacterium
CCCGCCGGCCTCTGCTGAGCCCCCCGCTTCCCTCACGAATCCCGGAGCGACCGATGCCAGCGCGTCACGTCCTCACCATCCTCGCCGTGCCCGACCTTGGCCGGTCCGCTGCGTTCTACCGGAGTGCGTTCGGCTGGACCCAGACCGTGGATGTCCCGGTCTACGCCGAGTTCGAGCTGCCGGGCGGCATGCGGCTGGGCGTGTACCAGCGCGAGGGGTTCGGGCGGAACACCGGGCGCGTGCCGGTGCAGACCCCCGCGGGCGAGCTCGCGCCGAGCGAGCTGTACTTCCACTGCGACGACCTTTCCGGGACCATCGCCCGCGTCGAGGCCGCCGGTGGGCGCCTGCTGAGCCCGCTGGCGCTGCGGCCCTGGGGCGACGAAGCCGCCTACTTCGCCGACCCGGATGGGAACGTGCTGGTGCTGGCCCGGCCGGCGAGCGCCACCTGAGGCTCACAGCCGCAGCTTGCGCTTGAGCTCCGCCTTCTCGTCCTCGGGGAGGTCCAGCGAGTCGATCGCCCCGCGCATCCCTTCACCCCGTCGCGCCTTCACCTGGAAGCCGCACTCCGGGAACAGCTCGGGCCAGGCAGCGGCGAGCAGCGCGCGCGGGTAGTCTCGACACATCGCCGGGCGGGTCGCGTAGGAGTCGCAGCGGCGCGTCTCGGGGTCGAAGTGCGTGCAGCGGAACACGAAGAAGCGGCCCTCGCGCTCCTGGCGCACGAACTCGAAGCCATTCACGCGGCGCTGCCACCCGAGGAAGAGCGTGCGCAGCCCGGGCAGGTACCAGATGGCGAGGCCCACGCGGACGGTGGGCTCGACGCAGCACCGGCCGCAGCCATTGCACGCGCCCGAGAGCCGCCACCGCGGCCGTTCCCGGAAGGCGTGGAGGCGCCGCCGCAGCCCGAGCTCGATCGTCCAGGCGAGGGCCACGAGCTGCTTCAGCAGGCCCTTGGCGGCCCCGTCACGCATCGGCTCGCGGCGCCCGACGCGGCGGGTCCACCTGCTTCACGCGTGCGCCGCTCAGGGCGAGCGCGATGAGCGGCCCCGCGGTCCGCCGCACCAGCTCGCTTCCGTGCAGCCGAGCGACCACGTCCAGCGCAGGGGTGCGCAGCACGCCGCGGACCGCCTGCGCGACCGCAGAGGGAGGCCCGAAGCGCTGCCGCAGCCGCCACTGGTAGCGCCTCCAGACCTGCGCCTCCGGACGGCCGTCGAGGACGTCGCGGACGGCCTCGGCGGCGAAGAGCGCGCTCTGCATCGCCTGGAAGATGCCCTCGCCGGTGGCGCTGTTGGCCACCCTCGCCGCGTCGCCCAGCGCCAGCGCGCCTGGCTCGGTGCAGCCCTGCGGCCAGAGCGTGTGCGGGATGGGGTGCCCCTTCAGCGTCCCCACCTGTCGGGCCTTCCTGAGGCGCGCTCCCCAGTACTCCTCGACCAGCTCCTGGAACACCTGCCGCACGGAGGGCCGTCGCGTACCGTCCGGAGCCACCGGGTCCATGCACAGCCCGATGTTCACCCGCGTGTCCGACTCCGGGAAGACCCAGGCGTAGAGCGGGGCGATGCGGCGGTCGAAGACCATCTCCATCATCCCGGACTCGATGGGGAAGTCCTCCCACCAGCCCATGACCGAGGAGATGAGCTGCCGCGGGCGCGCCCCGAAGAGGCTGGAGTTCGCGCCGTTGGCGACCACCACCACCTCGGCCCGCAGCTCCTCGTTCCCTGCCCGGACACCCACCACGCGGCCACCCTCGCGCAACAGGCCCGTCACCGGCGTCCCGTCGCGGAAGGTCGCCCCGGCGCGCTGAGCGTGTCCGGCGAGCAGGGCGTCGAACTCGCGCCGGACCATCACCGTCGCCGCGCCCTCGCTGGGCAGCAGCATCTCGCGCTTGCCCGGGGTCACGAGGCGCAGGCCCTGCACCGAGTAGCTCCGCCGCCGGACCTCGTCACCCAACCCCTCGGCGTCGAGGATCTTCAGGGCGTTGGGGCCCAAGCCCGAGGCGCAGGGCTTGTCGCGGGGGAAGCGCTCGCGGTCGAGCAGCAACACGTCGCGCACCCCGAGCCGGCACAGCCTCAGCGCGGCCATGGCCCCTCCAGGGCCGGCGCCAACGACGATCACACGGGGAGTGGTCATGGTCCTTCACCTCGCTCAACCGCTCAGGCGCGCAGGCGCTCGAGCACCGTCCAGAAGTCCGGGTACGACTTGCTCACGCAGGCGCGGTCCGTCGGCTCGAGGCCGGGGCAGCGCAGGCCCAGGAGCCCGAAGGCCATCGCCATGCGGTGGTCGCCGCGCGGGTCCAGCTGCGCGGGCCGGAGCGGCCGTCCAGGGAGAATCTCCAGCGCGTCGGGTCGCTCACGAACGGCCACGCCGGCCTGCGCGAAGCCCAGGGCGAGGGTCGCGATCCGGTCGCACTCCTTCGTCCGCGCGTGCGCGACCCCACCGATGACCGAGGGGTGCGAGGCGAAGACCGCGGCCGCGGCGAGGGGCGGGAGCAGGTCCGGGCAGGCGGTGAGGTCGAAGC
>CAZAIE010001215.1:0-2511 GCA_964485035.1 uncultured Myxococcaceae bacterium
GGCCCTTCGGTCGGTCGCCCTTCCGATGACTTGGGATCTTCACGACGCACCATGGCGGCAGGGTAGCGCCCATCCCTCAGAGTGGCAACTCTGCCACGTGGCAAGGTTGCCACGTGGCGTTGCTGCCACCGCCT
The DNA here is from genome assembly GCA_964485035.1 of uncultured Myxococcaceae bacterium. Classification (GTDB taxonomy): domain Bacteria; phylum Myxococcota; class Myxococcia; order Myxococcales; family UBA5297; genus CAZAIE01. Next base: position 135 of record CAZAIE010001215.1, read on the forward strand.
CGCCCGCCAGCGGGCCCGGCTCCTCGCGCCTCCACTCGGGGTGTGTCAGGACTCCAGTCGCTCAGTGCGACCCACCGGAGCCCTCCGGGTCGGCCACGAGCGGGAGGCAGCCATGCAGCGCCTTCGTCCCTCGCTCCTTGGAACGTCCTCGGGCCTCGCCGTCGACGAGCAGGGCGAGGTGCAGCCCACCCTCCAGGTGCGCGGTCCAACCGGGCTCCGCGCCACGCCCGCGGCGGGGCCCCTCCTCGCCCTCGCAAGCACCTCGGCCCCGCCGCCCCGCTGCGAGTGGACGCTGGTCCGGGATGATCAGTAGCGTCTGGGACCCCGAACGGAACTGGAGCCCACGCTGTCCGCCTTGCTCGCCCTCTGCCTGCTTCTGCAAGTGAGGCGGCTCCAGCCCTCCGGCCTCCGGCTCCAGGCTTCAGGAGCCTAGGAGCGACAGCCTGGGGCCGTCCCTTCGGAGGGAAGTCCTCGCCACCTCGGTCGAGACTGCACGACGAAGGGACTACTCCCCCAGCTGCAGCAGCGGCTGGGCGTCCTCGCGCTCGAGGGCCTCGTTGCTCACCAGCCTGGCCCGCCAGAAGACCCGGTTGGCCACGGCGGCGAAGACACGGTTGCCCAGCCACGCGAGCGCCCCGTCGCGCGCGTGCTCGGGCGCTGCGAACGCGAGCAGGCGCTCCGGGTCGAAGCAGAGGCCGTTCGCGGCGTAGTGGCGCCCCATCTGACGGAAGCCGTCGAGCCGCCGGCGCGCCACCGGGGCGGGGAACTCGCGGAGCCCCTCGCAGCCACCGCGGACGAGCGTGCCGCCGTAGCGCGCCCCCAGGCTCTCGGCCACGCGCCGGAGCTGCCGCTCGCAGGGCCGGGCGTGGCAGGCCTCGCGGAAGCCGTACTGGCAGAGGAACGAGAGCGACTTCCCGGCACCGGTGCCCACGAGCGGGGCGAGCCTCGCGACGAACCGCACCGCTGGGGCGGGCAGGCTGTAGGCGTACAGCGGGAAGGCGAGCAGCAGCGCCTCCGACTCCTCCCACGCCGCGTGCACGGCCCGGGGCTCGTCGAGGTCGCGCACCAGCCGCACCACGAAGTCGCGCAGCCCGCCCTCGCGCAGGCCCTCGGCGAAGGCCCCGAGCACCCGGGCGGTGTTGCCCGACGCGCCGCGCGGCGAGGCGTTAACCACGGTCAAGCGCATGGCAGATCTCCTGGGCCGGCGTGTCGAGGCGCAGCGCGCCGAGGCAGCGGTGCTTGTGGGCGCCGATGGCCCCGGTCATCGCCTGGAGGTCGTCGTCGACCAGCAGGGGGTGGGCCTCCACGAGCAGCAGCGTGCGGTAGCGCAGCGGATACCGGTCGGGGTGCATGAGCCGGCCGTCCTCCCCGAGCCGCAGGTAGGCCCGCAGGAGCGGGAGGCTCCGGTCGATCACCGCCTTCAGCCGCGGGCTCATGAAGTGGAGGTGGAAGTCGGTCACGTAGACCACGCGCTCGGCCTCGACCATCGCCGCGAGGATGCGCCGCATGTCGTCGCGCAGCACGCACTCCCCGGGCGTCCCCACCCAGCAGTGGAAGCAGCCCGTGCAGTCGGAGACGTGCAGCCGCCGCAGGTCGAAGACCTGCACCCGGTGGCCTGCGGCCCGTAGCGCCGCCACCACCCCCTCGCGCTGGCTCTTCAGCTCGTCACGGCCGGCGTCCTCGATGCCGTCGAGCAGGACCACGTTCATGTGCGGCTCCCCCGGGAGTGCAGTCGCCCGCAGCTTCGCGCAAGCGGCTCCCCGGGGACAGGCCGAACTGCAGCTACTGCTTGCCCAGCGTGTAGCGGATGCGGTCGTACGAGCCGCTGGTGGTCTCGCGGTAGGCGAGCGAGGTCCCGGTCTGGCAGAACGAGTAGGTGGAGCTGTTGCCCGCGGTGGCGGTGAGCGTGCCGCCGGAGACGGTGTACGTGGCCACGTCGGCGATGCGGTTGGTGTCGCTCACCTGGCAGGAGCAGCCGGAGGCCGCGGCGGTGCAGGTCACCGAGTCGTAGTACTGCTTCAGCGCGGTCTGGATGGTCCCGCAGCCCGCGACCGCGCAGCTCGCCGGCACCTTCAGCGTCCCCGAGAGCTGCACGGTGATGTCCCGGGTGACCGAGGCGGCGGTGAACTGCATCCCGCCCTTCACCGTGCCCGAGGGCGACTCGACCGTCACGCCGGAGCAGGCGGACTTCGCCTCGGCGAAGGGGTCGTCGCAGCAGGCCTCGGTGTAGGTCCAGCTCCCCACCGGCGAGCCGCCACAGGGGTCGATGGCCGGGCAGGTGGCGGCGAAGCCGATGGCCACCGGCGTCCCGGAGAAGCCCGCGTCGGCCGTGACGCTGCCGCCGGCGTCGGCGCCCGCCGCCATGCCGGTGTCCGGC
>CAZAIE010001216.1:0-2510 GCA_964485035.1 uncultured Myxococcaceae bacterium
CCCCCGAGGAGCAGGCGCTGCCTCCGCCGCCCCCGCCGCTCCAGGACACGCCGAACTTCGTCAAGGGCGAGCTCACGCACCTGGGGGTCGATCGCATCGTCTCCAAGCGCAGCAAGGTGGTCGTCTCCGCCGGGTACAACCACATCGGCAAGACCGAGTACGTGCTGGTGCACCCGCAGGTAGCGCTGCGGTTCGGCGAGCTGAGCTTCGGCATCGGCGTGCCGCTGAACATCGAGGTCTTCAGCTCCGCGTACCCGAAGGATCCGGGCCCCGGCGAGAACCACATCCTGCAGTTCAAGAACGCCGGGACCATCCGCAAGGAGGACTGGGACCAGGTGAGCGACTTCGGCCGGCTGCTCACGTTCCTCACCTACGGGAAGAAGGAGGACCACTTCTACCTGGACGTCGGCCAGCAGCACGCCTCGACCATCGGCCACGGCGCGCTGGTGCGGCGCTACAGCGGCAGCATCGACGTGAACTACTACCGCTCCGGCCTGCAGCTCGACGCCTACAACGACTACCTGGGCGCGGAGATCATGACCAACGACTTCCTGAACTGGGGCGTGGTCTCGGGCCTCGCGTTCGTGAAGCCGCTGTCGCTGTTCTTCGACCACTGGCTGCCCAAGAGCCTGTCCATCGGCGTCACCGCGGCCCTCGACCGCGAGGCGCCCACGGCCTTCAAGTTCGAGCCCGAGCCGGCGTGCCCAGTGAACCCGGCGAACCCGGCGAACCCGGACAAGAAGTGCAACCCCGCGCGCGTGCCGGTGGTGAACGACAAGAACATGTTCGTCACCGACACCGGCGTGGTGCTGCTGGGCGGCGTCGATGCGGAGTTGAAGCTGGTGAAGACCGCGAACGTGGACATCAAGCCGTACGTCGACTACTCGCGCTTCTTCCTCACCGGCCTCTCGAACGGCTCCCCGGGCGGCGGGCTCACCGTGGGCGTCTTGGGCCGGTTCAACCTCGGGAAGGACCCGACCCACGCGTTCCGGCTGGTCGCCGAGTACCGCTGGCTGGGCGAGGGCTACCGACCCGGGTACTTCAACACCTTCTACGAGATCGACAAGCTGCTCTACATGGGGACCGGCGGCGTCAAGGCCGGCTCGGGGCAGGTCCCGGTCACGAAGATCGACGCCACGGTGGGGGCGTCGCGTCCCAAGGACCGCAACGGCTACTACTTCGAGGCCTCCTACGGCATCCGCGACGCGCTGGGTTTGACGCTGGCTCTGGAAGGCGAGACCGACGCCGCCACCTCCAAGAACTTCGTGGCCCACCTGGAGATCCCGTTCCTGAGCTGGCTGCAGGTCTTCGGGACGCTCTACGTGCGCGAGTTCGACGACTTCGGGACCCTCTTCAAGCTCGACGCGCACTCGGTGGCCTTCGCCGGGCTGCGCCTCAAGCCGCTGCCGATCCTCTTCATCAACCTGAAGGCCTACAAGACGTTCGAGCTCGACGCGTACAAGGGCAAGGACGGCCCGCTGGGCACGCTGCAGTTCGTGAACTCGGTGGGCTACGCGGGGGACATCGGCTTCGGCTGGGAGTTCTGAGAGTCGGGTTCCGCGCGCCGGGCGGTTGCTTCATGAATGTTCACCGAGTGGACATCGTGGCGCTGCGTTCGCGCTCCACTCTCCCCGCCGCAACCCACTCCGGAGCACTCCATGTCCGTGCCGCACGTCTGTCCCTGGTGGATCGGCTACCTCCTCGCGAGCCCGGTCCGGAAGCTGGTCCAGGACCCCGCAGAGATCCTCGCGCCCTTCGTCACCTCGGGGATGACCGTCCTCGAGCCCGGCCCCGGGATGGGCTTCTTCACGCAGGAGCTGGCGCGGCTGGTCGGCCCCAACGGCCGGGTCATTGCCGTCGACCTGCAGCAGCGCATGCTCGACGAGCTGCGGCGCCGCGTGCGCAAGGCGGGGCTGGAGGCGCGCCTCGAGACGCGGCTGGGACGGGAGGACGGGATGGGCGTCGCCGCGGGCAGCTGTGACTTCGCCCTGCTCTTTGCGCTGGTCCACGAGGTCCCCGACCAGGCCCGCTTCCTCGCCGAGGTCGCCCAGGCGATGCGGCCGGGCTCGCGCGCGCTGTTCTGCGAGCCGGCGGGGCACGTCTCCCGCGACGCCTTCGAGCGCTCGCTGGACCTCGCCGCGAAGGCGGGGCTCGCCGTCGAGGCCCGTCCCAAGGTCTGGCGCAGCCACGGCGCGGTGCTGGTGAAGCCCGCGGGCTGACTACTCGCGCAGCCGGAGCCGCGCGTCGAGCACGAGCGCAGCGCCGTCCGGGTGCAGGTCCGCCCAGAAGTCGCGGATGGGCTGCAGGGGCTGCAGCTCTGGCACCTGGTCGACCATCGCCGTGAGCATCGCCGCGAGCTGTGCCTGCCGCGGCCCGTCCAGCCCACCGCCAGTGTCCGGCGGGGAGCGCAGCAGGTCGAGGAAGGTGGCCACGTCCAGCCAGAGGACCTGATGCCCCGGCGCGAGCGACACGGCCGGGACCGCGGCCTTCAGCGCCGGGGCATCAGGTCC
>CAZAIE010001217.1:0-2508 GCA_964485035.1 uncultured Myxococcaceae bacterium
TCCTGGTCCCCCCTCCCCCTGGCGGCCCCGAGCAGGTCGAGCTCCTGTTCGAAGCCTCGGGCGGCCACCGCGCGCCCGCGGCCTCCTCCGAGTCCCTCCCCGCACCAGCTGAACCGACACGCTGAGTCCCGCGTCAGGGGTTGCGATGCAAGGCTATCTTTCGCTGGTCCTCCACGCCCACCTCCCCTTCGTCCGGCACCCGGAGCACGAGGAGTTTTTGGAGGAGGACTGGCTCTACGAGGCCATCACCGAGACGTACCTGCCGCTGCTGCAGGTCTTCGAGCGGCTGGCCAACGACCACGTCCCCTTCCGGGTGACGATGAGCCTCACCCCGCCGCTGGTGTCGATGCTGCGCGACGAGCTGCTGATGTCGCGGTTCGCCAAGCGGCTGGACAAGCTGGTGGAGCTGGCCGAGAAGGAGGTCCACCGGACCGCCAAGGACGCCTCCTTCGCGCCGGTGGCCACGTTCTACCGCGACCGCTTCCACGCGCTGCGCGCCGCGTTCCACGACACCTACCAGCGCGACCTCGTCTCGGCGTTCCGCAAGCTGCAGGACCACGGCTGCCTGGAGATCATCACCTCCGGGGCGACCCACGGCTTCTTGCCGCTGATGCAGGTCTTCCCCGAGGCCGTGCGCGCACAGATCGCCGTGGCCGCGGCGCACTACCGCCAGACCTTCGGGCGCGACCCGCCCGGCATCTGGCTGCCCGAGTGCGGCTACTTCCCCGGGGTCGAGCGCTTCCTCGCCGCCGAGGGCATCCGCTACTTCTTCCTGGACACCCACGGCCTGCTCGACGCGACCCCGCGCCCGCGCTTCGGGGCCTACGCGCCGGTCATCACCGCCACCGGGACGGCGGCGTTCGCGCGCGACAAGGAGTCCTCGGAGCAGGTCTGGAGCGCCGAGCACGGCTACCCCGGCGACTTCTGGTACCGCGAGTTCTACCGGGACATCGGCTTCGACCTCGACTTCGACTACGTGAAGCCCTACGTGCAACCCACCGGCGCCCGCAAGAGCACCGGCGTGAAGTACTACCGGGTGACCGGGAAGACGCCGCACAAGGAGCCCTACCACCGCCCCACCGCGCTGGACCGGGCGGCCTCCCACGCCTGGCACTTCGTCACCAGCCGCGAGAAGCAGATCCGCCACCTCGCCGGGGTGATGCAGCGCCGGCCGATCGTCGTCTCGCCCTACGACGCGGAGCTGTTCGGCCACTGGTGGTACGAGGGCCCGGAGTTCCTCGACTACGTCATCCGCAAGGCGGTCTACGACCAGCAGACCTTCCAGCTGGCGACCCCCTCCGACTTCCTTCGCGAGAACCCCGAGAACCAGCTCGCCACGCCGCCGATGTCCTCCTGGGGAGCCGGCGGCTACAACACCGTCTGGCTGGACGGCTGCAACGACTGGGTCTACCGCCACCTGCACAAGGCCACCGAGCGGATGATCGCGCTCGCGCGCGACTTCCCCGACGAGGACGGCGTGCGCCGCCGCGCCCTGAACCAGGCCGCGCGCGAGCTCCTGCTGGCGCAGTCCTCGGACTGGGCCTTCATCATGAAGACCGGGACGATGGTGGAGTACGCCATCAAGCGCACCAAGGAGCACCTGCTGCGCTTCACCCGGCTCCACGACCAGCTGCGCGCGGACCAAGTGGACGAGCGCTGGCTGGCCTACGCCGAGTCCCGCGACAACCTCTTCCCCGAGCTCGACTACCGGGTGTACCGCCCGGCGTGAGGCCCCCGTGAGCAAGCGCGACAAGCCGTCCGGCTTCGACCTGAAGAAGGCGGTCGCGCTCGCCCAGGCCGGCCGCTGCGAGGAGGCGCTGCCGCTGGCCCAGGCGCTGGCCACGGGGATGAAGTCCTCCGACGGCTACCGGCTGCTCGTGCACTGCCTCGAGTCGCTGGGCCGTGCCGACGAGCTGGCGCAGGCGCTGGAGCAGGGCGCGCTCGCCTTCCCGCAGGACTCCGAGCTGGGCGCCCGCGCCGCCCTCTCGCTCTACGAGCGCGATCGCTGGGCCGAGGCCGCCGCCGCCTTCCAAAAGCTCCCCCGTGCGGTCCTCGACGCCGAGCCCGAGCTGGGAGCCCGCTACGCGCACGCGCTGGTCGCCACCGGCCGCTCCGCCGAGGCCCAGGAGCCCGCGCGCCGGGCCTTCGCGCACAAGCCACGCGGCATCCCCGCGCTGATCCTGGGGCTCGCACTCCTGGACGCGGGCGACCTCGCCGGCGCCGATGAGCCGCTGGGCCGCGCGTCGCAGAGCCTGGACGGCCCCGAGCGCGCCTTCGCCGAGGGGCTGGTGGGGCTCGACGCCTTCTGGCGCGGGGAGCTGGAGCGGGCCACCGAGGTCTGGCGCCGGCTCGACGCCCGCGCGGAGCTCGCCCCGCATCTGTTGGGCTTCCTGGCCGTCGCCGAGGCGATGCGCGGAGACGGCGAGGCGGCACGCGCCCTCATCGCCCGCTCGCCCGACCCCGCGGCCCCCACCGCGCTCCTCGCCCGGGCCCGAGTGGAGCTGGTGC
>CAZAIE010001218.1:0-2503 GCA_964485035.1 uncultured Myxococcaceae bacterium
CCACCGACGCCAGCGGTGCTCCTTCCGCGCGCAGCACCTGCTCCAGCCGGGGCTCTGGGACGCCACCCGGCTGGAGCAGGTGCTGCGCGCGGAAGGAGCACCGCTGGCGTCGGTGGAGGACGCCGAGGCGTCGCTGGAGGACGTCTTCCTGGCGGTGGTGAAGAAGGAGAGCCGGGAGGAGAAGCCATGATGCGCATCCGCCGCTTCCTCGTGCGCCTGGGCGCGCTGGCCGGGAAGGAGGCCATCCACATCCGCCGCGACCCGCGGACGCTGGGGATGGCGCTGGTGATGCCGGTGGGGCTGCTGCTCATCTTCGGCTACGGCGTCAGCTTCGACATCGACCGCCTCCCGGTGGCGGTGGTGGACCTGGACCGCAGCGCCACCTCGCGGCAGCTCACCCGGGAGCTGTACTCCTCGAAGGAGCTGGTGCCGCCGGACGGGCCGGACCTCCTGCAGCGCGAGCTGCCCACGGACACCCCGGAGCAGGCGGCCGAGCTGCTGCGCGCCGGGCGGGCGCTGGGCATCCTCACCCTCCCCGCGGGCCTCGAGCGCGACCTCGCGCGCGGCGAGACCGTCGCCCTGCAGCTCGCGGTGGACGGGCGGGACGGGACCACCGCCAACCAGCTCCTGGCGAAGGCGGAGGTCATCGTCCGCGCCTCGGGCGCAAGGCTCACCCGCGCGACCGGGACGCCGCCGCTCTCGGTGAAGGTCTGGACGCGCTTCAACCCCGAGGCGCGGTCGGCGCTGTTCGTGGTCCCCGGGCTCGCGGCGTACCTCATGGCCATCGCGTCGGTGATGCTCACCGCGCTGGCCATCGCCACCGAGTGGGAGCGCGGCTCGATGGAGCAGCTCTTCGCCTCGCCGGTGGGCCGCCTGGAGATCATCCTGGGCAAGCTCCTGCCCTACCTGTTGCTGGGGGCGCTGCAGCTGCTGCTGGTCCTCAGCGTCGGGACCTGGGCGTTCGACGTGCCCATCCGCGGGAGCGTGGCGCTGCTCTTCGGCGCAGGGCTGCTCTTCCTGGCCTGCATGCTCGGGCAGGGGCTGCTCATCTCGGTGGTGACCAAGAACCAGCTGGTGGCGACGCAGGCCGGGGCGCTGAGCTCGCTGCTGCCCTCGCTGCTGCTCTCCGGGTTCGTGTTCCCCATCGAGAACATGCCGCGGGTCCTGCAGTGGCTCTCGTCGGTCATCCCCGCCCGCTACATGGTCCACACCCTGCGCGGCGTGATGCTCAAGGGCTCGTGCTTCGGGGAGCTCTGGCCGGACTTCCTGGCGATGACGATCTTCGCCGTCCTCATCCTCGCCGCGGCGACCGCGCGTTTCCGCCGCAAGCTCGCCTGAGTGGAGGCACCCATGACCGCCACCCGACGTCCCAGCCGCTGGACCCAGCTCTGGGCGGTGCTGCGCAAGGAGACGCTGCAGACCGTCCGCGACCGGCGGCTGCTGTTCATGCTGATGTTCGCCCCGGTCGTGCAGCTGCTGGTGTTCGGCTACGCCATCGACTTCAAGATGGACCGGCTGCCCACCGTCATCGCGGATCTCGACCACAGCGCGGAGAGCCGCGAGCACGTGCGCCGGCTGCTGGCGGACGGGACGTTGCTGCGCGTCGCCGAGGCCAGCGGGACGCCCGAGGCGGAGCGGGCGCTGGAGACCGGTCGCGCCACCGCGGCGGTGATCATCCCGGCGGGGTTCTCGCGTGCACTGGCGCGCGGCGAGCGGGCGGAGGTCCAGGTGTTGCTGGACGGCAGCGATCCCAACCGGTCCAACATCGCCGCGGCGGCGGTGACCCGCTACTTCGCGGAGGAGGGCGTGCGCATCGCCGGGCCGCAGCTCGCGGCGCGTGGGCTCGCGCGGCCCGGGGGCCTCGAGCTGCGGCCCCGCATCTGGTTCAACCCCCAGCTCGACACCCCGCCGTTCATGATCCCGGGGATCATGGCGATGCTGCTCATCGTGGTGACCACCATCGTGACCGCGATGGGGCTCGCCCGGGAGCGCGAGATGGGGACGCTGGAGCAGGTGCTGGTCACGCCCATCCGGCCCTCGGTGCTGCTCCTGGGGAAGATGCTGCCGTTCGTGGTCATCGGCGTCTTCGACGTGCTGTTCGCGCTCACCCTGGGGGCGACGCTCTTCGGGGTCCCGCTGCGGGGTGACCTCGCGGTGGTCGCCGTCTCCGCGCTGCTCTACCTCATGACCACCCTGGGGGTCGGGCTGCTCATCTCCACCGTGAGCCGTACCCAGCAGCAGTCGTTCCTGGGCGGGTTCCTCTTCGCCATGCCGGCGATGCTGCTCTCCGGGGTGATGACCCCCATCCGCGCCATGCCCGAGTGGCTGCAGTGGCTCACCTACGTGAACCCGCTGCGCTACTTCGTCGAGATCATGCGGGCGAACCTGCTCACGGGAGCCGGCTTCTCTCTGCTGTGGCCCCAGTTGCTGGCGCTCGCGGCCTTCGGGGTGCTGCTGCTCGGCGTCGCGGTCCTGCAGTTCCAGAAGCGCGTGGCGTAGGAAC
>CAZAIE010001219.1:0-2499 GCA_964485035.1 uncultured Myxococcaceae bacterium
GGACAAGCTCGCCCCGGCGCTCGCCCAGTCGCTGGCCGCGGGAACGGTGCCCGAGACGGTCTACGTGACGCTCGCCGAGCAGTTCCAGTTCGAGGACCTGCCGGACTGCCCGGGAGGCGGCACGACCTGCGCGGAGAGGGAGCAGACCCTCGCGTCCTACGAGCGGCAGGTCACCGCCTCGCAGCGCTGCGCGCAAGAGCACGTCCGCTCGCTGGGAGGGACGGTGCGGGAGGTCTTCCTCTACTCCAACGTCTTCGGGGCGCGCCTCCCGGACCCGGACGCGGTCACCGAGATCGCCGCGCGAGCGGACGTCGGCCGCATCTCCTCCGAGTACCCCATCGGAGCCCACTGACCCGCAACGGCGAAGCCCGCGAATCCCCAGAGGACTCGCGGGCTTCCATGGTCGGGGCGATCCGATTTGAACGGACGACCACCTGCGCCCAAGGCAGGTGCGCTACCAGGCTGCGCTACGCCCCGAAACGACGCCCGGTGTGTAGACGTTCCGACTGCGGATTGCAAGTCACCGCACACCCTCGGCGACCAGCGCCTCCAGCAGCGGACGCAGAGCCTGGAACGCGCGCGCCCGGTGCGAGAGGCTGTTCTTCTCCTCGCCCGTCAGCTCCGCGTACGTCCGCCCCAGCTCGGGCAGCTCGAAGAGCGGGTCGTAGCCGAAGCCGTGGCCGCCACGCTTCTCCAGCGCGATGCGTCCAGGGCAGTCGCCCACGACCACCACCGGTTCCCGGTCGGGCACGGCGAGACACAGCGCGCAGCGGAAGTGGGCCGTGCGCCGGTCGGCAGGGACCCCGGCGAGCTCCCGCAACAGCCGGACGTTGTTCGCCCGGTAGCGATCCTCGGCGTCGCCCAGCACCGGCCCGTCCGCCACCCCGCCGTAGCGCGCCGAGTGCACGCCCGGCGCCCCATCCAGCGCGTCGACGCACAGCCCGGTGTCGTCGGCCACGGTGACCAGGCCGGTCCGCCCGCAGTAGACCGTGGCCTTCTTGGTGGCGTTCCCCTCGAGCGTGGGCTGGTCCTCGTCCACCTCGGTGGCCTCGACGTCGCGCAGCGAGAGCACCTGCACCGGCAGCCCGCGCACGAGGTCCTGCAGCTCCTCGAGCTTGTGCTTGTTGGTGGTGGGGAAGAGCAGCCTCATGCGCCCTCGATGGCCTTGAGCTGCAGCTCGCCGATGGTCTTGATGCCCTCGAGCGCCAGGTCGAGCATCGCGTCCAGGGTCTCGCGCGGGAACACCTTGCCCTCGGCGGTGCCCTGCACCTCGATCAGCTCGCCGCGGCCGGTGGCCACCACGTTCATGTCCACGTCCGCGTTGCTGTCCTCGCCGTAGTCCAGGTCGAGGCAGGGCTCGCCCTTGATGACCCCCACGCTCACCGCGGCGATGGGGAAGCGCATGGGGTCCTGCACGATGACGCCCTTGCTGCGCAGCTTGCGCGCCGCCAGCGCCAGCGCCACGTACGCCCCGGTGATGGACGCGGTACGCGTGCCCCCGTCGGCCTGGAGCACGTCGCAGTCCAGGGTGATGCTGCGCGGCCCGAGCACCCCCAGGTCGATGGCCGCGCGCAGCGACCGGCCGATGAGCCGCTGGATCTCCACGGTCCGCCCGGTCTGCTTCCCCTTGGCGGCCTCGCGGTTGGTGCGGGTGTGCGTGGAGCGCGGCAGCATGCCGTACTCCGCCGTGACCCAGCCCTTGCCGGTGCCCGACACGTGCGGCGGCACCTTCTCCTCCACCGAGGCGTTGCAGAGCACCCGGGTGTCGCCGAACTCGACCAGCACCGAGCCCTCGGCGTGCTTGGTGAACCCGGTGGTCAGCTTCACCGGACGCAGGTCCCTGGGGCCACGGCCGCTCGTACGCATACGCTCTCCTTGGAAGAAAGGGCGCGCAAGGTACCGACCCCGGCAGGGCCCGTCAACGGACGGCGGCGGCGTCCGCGGAGGTCCCGGAGTCCGCCGCAACCCCGGCGTCGGCTGGAGCGACTGGCGGGGTCGGGAGGCGGCTGCGCTCCGCGAGGAACGCCCCGATGCCCGCAACCAGGCCGTCGGCGATCTTCGCCTGCCAGGCCTTGTCCACCAGCTGCTTCGACTCGGTCGGGTGGGTGAGGTAGCCCACCTCCACCAGCACCGCGGGCATCTGCGCCCCCATGAGCACGATGAACGGCGCCTGGTGCACCCCGCGGTCCGGGACATCGAGCGCTGCGACCAGCTTCTCCTGGAGGGTGTAGGCCAGCACCGAGGCGTCGTGGTGGGCCTGGGTCTGGGCCAGGTCCTCGAGGATGTCCGCCAGTGGGTCCGCGCTGGCCTTCGTCTTGCGCGCCTCCGCGTTCTCCGCAGCGGCCACGCGCTCGGCCTGCTCGCCGGTGGCCTCGGTGGAGAGGAAGTAGGTCTCCACGCCCCGCGCCCGCGCCCGCAGCGGCCCCACCGGCATGGCGTTGCAATGCACCGAGACGAAGAGGTCGGCCCTGGCCTCGTTGGCCCGCCGGATGCGCTCGG
>CAZAIE010001220.1:0-448 GCA_964485035.1 uncultured Myxococcaceae bacterium
GTCCGGCAGGGGGTCAAGGGGCGCGGACGGCGTAGAGGGTGATGGCGCCCCACGTCCCGACCGGCGTGAGCGCCTGGTCGGAGACCAGCGCCGCGAAGCGCTGCTGGAGCAGACGGGTCCGTCCCGGGCGCAGGTCGGCGTTCCCTCCCTGGAGGAAGAAGCCGTGGTGGACGAGCACGTGGCTGATGCCGTCGCGCCGCAGCTCGGCCAACGCGGCGTCGGGAGTGGGGCTGCGGTCGAGCAGCGCCTCGAAGCGCCAGGCCTCGAAGACCACGTCCAGGCGGTAGGGCCGGCGCAGGTAGTAGGTGTGGCCGCGCATCCAGACCAGCCAGACGCGGCCGGCGGGCGGGACCAGCGACTCGAGCTCTGCCTCGAAGGCGTAGGCCTCGGGCAGCACCAGCGAGAGCAGGCGGTCGCGGGACAGCGAGCCCGTGAGCCAGGCGCCCGT
>CAZAIE010001220.1:458-2498 GCA_964485035.1 uncultured Myxococcaceae bacterium
GTCCAGGCCGTAGCCCCCACCAGCCCGGCCGCGAGGACCGCTGCCGCAGTGCGTGGCTGGACCCGGGAGAGCTGCTCCAGCCCGAGCAGCGCGAGCGCGAGCAGCGCGGGGAGGGCGACGAGGAAGTAGCGGACCTGCTGCACGGTGTTGAACCAGAACAGCGACCACAGCAGGGCGAAGAGCGCGAGCGAGAGAACCCCCCGGAGCGGCAAGGCGGCCCCGGGACGGCGGGCGAGGCGCAGCGCCGCCGCGAGACCCAGCAGCGCGCCCACGCCGATCACCGGGCCGATGGACCCTTCGAAGCCGTCGTGCAGGTCGGTCGCGGTGAAGAGCCGCAGCGGGGCAAGCAGGAGGTCCGCGGGGGTGCGGCCCAGGCCGTAGGCGTCGAGGGTGATGGCGTAGCCGGCCGCCCGCTCCGCGTCCCAGCCCCGTCCGCCCAGCAGCTCGAAGGCGACGGGGAAGAAGGGGTTCCCGCGCTGGAGGAGGTTGCGCAGGTAGAACGGCGAGGCGAGGGCCAGCGCACCGGCCGCGAAGGCAACGACGCGGCCCAGCGCGGCGCGGGCCTGGTCCGGCGGGCGCCGCAGGACGTCGGTGAGCAGCAGGGCGGCGAGGAAGGCGCAGACGGCGAGCCCCGGGTACTTGGTGGAGGCCGCGGCCCCCGCGCCGAGCACCGCCGCCCAGAGCGCCCGGGGATGCCCTCGCTGGACCTCGAGGACCGCGGTGAGCGCGAGCGTCGTCCAGAGCAGGAGGTAGGGCTCGACGTAGGCCGAGGGCCCGAACTCCAGGACCGTCGGCACCAGCAGCAGGAAGGGCGCGGCCCAGGCGGCCCGGCGCCGGTCCACCCCGGCGGTGCGGGTGAGGCCTCCCACGGCGAGCGCGGCGGCGAGGATGGTCCAGACGCCCACCAGCCGCGGGTTGAAGGGCGGGAACCGGTCGGGCGCGGAGCCGAGCGCGTGCAGCATCGCGAGGATCGACTCGTAGCCCAGTGGGAACGAGGCGAAGAGGTTGTCGTCGGGCTGGACGTAGCCGCCGGCCACGGCGAACTCCCGGGGGAGCGAGAGGTGGTACGCCATCTCGTCGCGGTACCAGGGCGGCACCGTGGCCATGAGCAGGGCCGGCACCAGGGCCAGCGCGGTGGCCGCGGCGGCGATCGTCGGCCGGTCGAGCCGTGGCCGGGGACGTCCCTGCCCGAGCCAGAGCGCCGCTGCGATCCCCGTTCCCGCAGCGAGCCAGGCGAGGACCCAGGACGGCTGGAGCAGGGAGGTCCCGCCGAGCAGCATCCCCCCGGCCTGGACGAAGCCCAGCGCCACCGCGAGCGAGGCCGCGAACGTGGTCCCGGCGTCCAGGTCGAGCCCCGCCCAGCTCCGGAACGCGCGCACCGCAGGCCAGCCCATGAGGGCCAGGGCCGGGACGAGGAGGGAGAGGGCGACGTCGGGGAGCCAGGGCATCGCGGCCAAGGCTCGCATGCGGGCATGGGACTGGCCCAGGCCTTCCTTGACTTCTCGGACCGGGCTGGCCCAATCACGCCATGGCGAGCCCTCAAGACGAGGCACCCCGAGCCACGCGGATCCCCGCGGCCGCCTGGCTGCTTGCGGGCGCGCTGGGGCTGGCGCTCACGGCGACCGTGGTCCCCGGGATCTTCACCATCGACGAAGACCACTACCTCGTCTCGGCGCTGGGGCCGCCCTCGGGGCGGGTCTCGGTGCCCGGGACCGAAGGCCTGCCCCCCTCGCGCGAGCTGGTCTGGTTCGACCCCGTGGCCCAGTGGCGTCGCGTCGAGGCCGCTCCCGTCCACGCCACCGTCCCGCCGCTCTACGCGTTCCTGGCGCTGCCGTTCACGCCCTTGGGCTTCCGGGGGCTGGTGCTGCTCAACACCCTGGCGTTCCTCGGGACCGCGCTCGTCCTCTTCCGGCTCGCTTCGCGGCTCACGCGGGCGCCGGCGGCCCCGTGGCTCGCGGCGGGGGCGTTCGCGCTCTCCGGGTTCGGCCTGGAGTACGCGCAGGGGCTCTGGCCACAGTCGCTGGCGGTGTTCCTCTGTAC
>CAZAIE010001221.1:0-2495 GCA_964485035.1 uncultured Myxococcaceae bacterium
GGTCGAGCCCGGCGTCGCGCACTGCCTGCTGCGCGGCGACCACCGAGATCATCGTGCCGCGGGTCATCTGCTCGCGGTGCCGGCCTTTGATCTCGGCCTCGAAGAGGTCTTCAGCGCCTTCGGG
This sequence comes from uncultured Myxococcaceae bacterium, assembly GCA_964485035.1. Taxonomy (GTDB): domain Bacteria; phylum Myxococcota; class Myxococcia; order Myxococcales; family UBA5297; genus CAZAIE01. The sequence continues at coordinate 125 of CAZAIE010001221.1, forward strand.
GAGCTCGACCCCGAACGGCGAGTCGAGGCCGGTGGGGTCGAAGAGGGTGTAGCGGCGTGCCGGCGAGCGGGCCTCCATCAGCCCGCGCCAGGTGCTGGGGGCGTCGAGGCCGAGGCCCGTGAGCAGCCCCACTCCGGTGACGACGACGCGGCTCATGCGGCCCCCCACGCGGCGAGCGAGGCCAGCACCGGGTCCGGCACCGGGACCACGGCCTCGCCGTCCCAGAACGCGACGACGGTGGTGGCGGTCGCGAGCAGCTCGCACCCGCGGTGGATCTCGTAGTCCAGCGCCAGCGTCACGCCGTCGCTCTCGCGGGGCGAGACCGTCACCTGGAGCCGGTCCATCAGGCGGGCTGGCCGCAGGAAGCGCATCTGCAGGTCGTGGAGCACGGCCACGGGGCCCGGGCCGCCGAGCGCCCCGAGGCCCGCCTCGAAGAGCAGGTGCACCCGCGCCCGCTCGAGGTAGGCGACCAGCTTCGTGTGGTGGACGATGCCCAGGGAGTCGACGTCCTCGAACTCCACCGTGAGAGGCAGCGTGTACGCGCGGGGCTTCGGGCTCACACCTACAGCTCGACCCGGAGGATGTCGTCGCCGTGCTTCACGATGGCGCAGGTGAGGTCCACGACCTGGCCCACGGTGTTCGCCGGCTTCTTCATGAGGTGCCGCGCCAGGGTCTTCAGCTCCACCCCGATGCCGTAGCGCTTGCGGACCTTGCCGAGCAGGGACAGGAACATCAGCGAGTCACCCTTCAGCTCCGCGATGATGTCGGTCGTGTCGCTGAGCCGCGAGCGGTCGACGTCGCACTCGGCGGAGAAGTAGTCCAGGACCAGGTCCCGGACTTCCTGGGCCGTCTTCGGATCGAGGTCACGCATCGTCTGCCGTTCCTTACTTCACTTCAGCCCTTTGAAGCGGCGCACACTACTTCAGTTCACGACCCGCGGGCAAGTCGCATCTCGGGTGGCGAAGTCAGCAAATCCAAAGGGTTAGCTCGTCGGCCGGGGCCAGGGACGGGTCTTGACCCCCGTCGCGGGCGGCCGGTAAGGTCGCGGCCCTTTTCCGGAGCCCCATGCGCGTCCTGCTCGTCAATGCGAACCAGTACAAGGACCCGATGCCGGTGATGCCGCTGGGGCTGTGCTCCGTGGCGTCGTCGCTCGAGTCGGCCGGCCACACCGTCCGCGTGCTGGACCTGTGTTTCACCCTGGACACGGCCGGGGCGATCCGGGCGGAGGTGGCGCGCTTCCAGCCCGAGCTCGTGGGCGTGGGGGTGCGCAACATCGACAACTCGGCGGGCAACCGCCCGGTCTTCTTCCTCGACGAGACGAAGCGGGCGGTGTTCGAGCCGCTGAAGACCGTCTTCCCGGGCCCGGTCGTCCTGGGCGGCGCCCCCGCGGGCATCAACGCGGCGGAGTGCCTGGCGCTCTTCGACATCGAGTACGCGGTTCAGGGAGACGGCGAGCACGCGATGGTGGAGCTGGCCCGCCGGCTGTCCGGGGGCAGCGAGGCGCGGGGCATCCCGGGCCTGGTCATCCGCCGGGCCGGCGCGATCGTCGAGGCGAACCCGCCGGACCACTTCCCCGACCTCGACGCGCTGCCGTGGGCGAGGCCGCACCGCCACTTGGACCTGGGGCTGTACCAGCTGTACCGGACGCCCTTCCAGATCCAGACCAAGCGCGGCTGCGCGCTGGGGTGCACCTACTGCACGTACAACCGCCTGGAGGGCACGAGCTACCGGCTGCGCTCGCCGAAGCTCATCGCCGACGAGGTGGAGGAGTTCGTCCGCGAGACGCGCATCCACCACGTGGAGATCGTCGACAGCACCTTCAATGTCCCCTTGGACCACGCGAAGGCAGTGCTGCGCGAGCTCATCTCGCGCAAGCTGGGGCTGCGGGTCTCGACCATGGGGCTGAACCCGCGCTACGTGGACGAGGAGTTCGTGGGGCTGATGAAGCAGGTGGGCTTCATGGAGGCCTGCTTCGGAGTGGAGGCGGGGAGCCCAGCGATGCTCGCGGCGCTGGGGAAGAACTTCGGGCTGGAGCACATCGAGCAGGCCTCCCGGCTGATCCGCAAGACGCGCATCCCGACCTCGTGGTTCCTGCTCCTGGGCGCGCCGGGCGAGACGCTCGAGACCGCGAGCGAGACGCTGGCCGCCCTGCGCCGCATCGCGGGCTGGCTCGATTTCGTGAACATCGGGGTGGGCATCCGCGTGTACAACGGCGCGCCGCTGGCGGAGGCGTGGGCGAGGCAGCACGGCGGCCCGCCGCCCGACGGCTTCCTGAGGCCGGTGGCGCTCACGCCCGAGGTGGAACTCTCGCGGCTCAAGGTGCTGGTGGAGCACGCGGTCGCGCGCAACCACAACTTCTTCGCCTACGAGC
>CAZAIE010001222.1:0-2486 GCA_964485035.1 uncultured Myxococcaceae bacterium
GGGTCCAGCTCGGACGATTGGAACGGTGCTCTTTCCCTGCCACGGTCGAGCCGGCTCCCGAACCCGCTCCGCCCACACCTGCCAGCCCGGCGGACCGGGAGCTGGTGAAGCCCAAGCAGAAGCGCCCGAAGCGGCAGCTGGACGAGACCGATCCCTGGAAGTAGCGGCGTGACGCCGGACGCAGAGCCGAACGACAGCATGGGGGTACTGCAGACATGAGCCGACTCTCACTCCTCCTCGCCCTGGCCCTCTGGCAGGGCCTCCCCGCGCTCCCCGCCTTCGCCGCGAGCCCCTCGGAGGTGACCGAGGCTCAGACGCGGTACCAGCGCGGCCGCGAACTCTACGAGGAGGGCAACTTCCAGGCGGCCCTCATCGAGTTCCGCCGCGCTTACAGCCTGACCTCGAACTACAAGCTCCTCTACAACATCGCGCAGGTGCACTACGAGCTGCGCGACTACCCGGGGGCGCTCACCAGCTTCCGCCGGTTCTTGAGCGACGGCGGGGCCGAGGTGCCGGCCGCGCGCCGGGACGAGGTGCAGAAGGAGATCGAGAAGCTGGTGACCCGGGTCGCGGACGTGAACGTGGTGACCCGCGCCGGCGCGGAGATCTTCGTGGACGACATCGCGGTGGGGAAGGCGCCGCTCACGGCGACGGTGCCGGTGAGCGCGGGACGGCACCGCGTGACCGCGAACCTCCCCGGCCACCTGCCCGTCTCCCAGGTCATCGACGTGGCGGGCATGGACAACCGGACCGTGGAGCTGGTCTTCACCGAGGTGGCCGGGGTGGTCGCCGCGGCGCCGTCCTCCTCGGGGCGGCCGGTCTGGCTGCCCTTCACCCTCGGCGGGCTGGCGGCGGCCGCCGCGGTGGGCCTCGGCGTCGCGGCCAACGGCTCCAACAGCGACCTCAAGGCGCTGCGCGAGAAGTACCCGGTGACCGCCAAGGAGCTGAAGTCGGCCTCCGACAACACCCGGAACTTCGCCCTGGCGAGCGACATCTGCACCGTCGCGGCCGTGGCCGCGGGCGCAGTGGGGCTGTGGATGGTGCTCTCCGGGCCCTCCGAGCCCGCGCAGCCGACGCCCACCGTGAACCTGGGTGTCTCGGGCGCCGGACAGGTGACCGTCTCCGGGACCTTCTGAGTCGTGCGTCGGACAGGCCCGGGCCGACCCGGGGCGCGAACCTGCACCCTTCGAGGCGTTGGCGGGGTATCCTGCGCCGCCCATCCCAGCTGGAAGGAGATCACCGTGCGTCGAACGATCCTGGCAGTCCTGGCCGTGGCCCTGTTGGGCGCGGCTCCTGCACCGCAGCCGAAGGCCGCCGCCAAGGCTGCGCCTGCCGCCAAGGCCGCGCCGGTCGCCCCGCCCGCGCTCCCTGCCCTGGTGTTCGCCATCGGAACGCCCAACGGCGAGGACGCGGCGATCAAGGCCAAGGAGCTCATCGAGAAGCACCTGACCCGCGCCCTGTCCTCCCCGGTGCGCGTGCGCATCATCCCCGACGCCACCGACCTCGCCGAGGCGCTGCCGAAGGGCGAGGCGGACGCGGCCTGGATGACCCCCACCGTCTACGCGCGCGCCAGCACCTACAGCAAGGACGTGCGCCCGGTGGTGAAGGCCAAGCGCAACGGCAAGCTCTCCTACCGCACCGCCTACATCGTGAAGGCCGACTCCCCGGTGAAGAACCTGCCGGAGCTGGCGGGCAAGAAGGTGGCCTGGGTCTCCCCCAGCTCCGCCTCGGGCTACCTCTTCGCCCGCGCGCTGCTCTCCTGGGCCGGCCGCGACCCGGACCGCTTCTTCGGCAGCGAGGTGTTCGCCGGCACGCACCCGGGTGTCTGCAAGGCGGTGCGCAGCGGCGAGGTCGACGTGGGCGCGACGCTGGCCGACCCCCCACTGCCCGGCAAGCCCTTCGAGGCCGACGGCTGCGCGGACTCGCCCCCGGTCAGCGACTTCCGCGTCATCGCCGCGAGCGAGCCCATCCCCAACGACGTCGTCGCCACCGGGCCGCGGATGTCCCCCAAGGTCGCCGCCGCCTTCAACGACGTCTTCCAGAAGATGGGCGACAGCCCCGAGGGCCGCGCGCTGATGAAGGACGCCTTCCGCGTGGAGGCCTGGGCCCCCGTGGGCGAGAAGGACTTCGAGACCGTGCTCAAGGTCCTGGAGCTCAAGAACCAGCCCGCTCCCGCCGCGGAGGTGAAGGCCGAGCCCGGCAAGCCGGCCGACCCCAAGGTCGAGGCGAAGGTCGAGCCCAAGGCCGCCGACGCGAAGACGGAGCCCGCCGCGGCCGACGCCAAGGCCGAGCCCAAGAAGACCGAGGCCAAGCCGGCGGAGCCCAAGACCGAGCCCAAGAAGGTCGAGGCCAAGCCGGCGGAGCCCAAGACCGAGCCCAAGAAGGTCGAGGCCAAGACCGAGGCCAAGCCGGCGAAGTAGCCGCGGTCGCACCGTGAACGGAATCGACGCCGGCCCCGTTCGCGGGACCGGCGTCTGCCGTTGGTG
>CAZAIE010001223.1:0-2481 GCA_964485035.1 uncultured Myxococcaceae bacterium
AATCCTGGGAGTCGGCCACGGTGCACCTGCCAGTGTTCGGAAAGGGACGCGATTCTAGGGGCCCCCCCGGGCCGAGGCAAGGATCCGGTTTCGGGAATCCGCGTCGGACGTCAGGGGCGGCAGCGGAAGACGAGCACCTGGCTGCCGATGCGGATCTTGTCGCCGCTGCGCAGGCGCACCCGCTCGACCGGCTGCTCGTTGACGTAGGTGCCGTTGGAGGACTGCAGGTCCTCCAGGAAGAACGCCCCGCTCGAGAAGACGATGGCGCAGTGCTCGCGGCTGGCCTCCTCGTTCCAGGGGAGGACCAGGTCGGCGGCGCCGGCCGAGCGGCCGATGACGGTGACCGTCTTGGCGACCTTGAAGGGCGGCCCGGAGCCGTCGTCGAGGTCGATGGAGACCACGTACTGGGGCGGGAGCGGGGCGATCTGCGTGCTCGCCATGGTGGCGGCGCCCTTCTCCTTGGCCACCCGCGGGCCGTCGTCGTCGAGGTAGACGGGGATGAACCCGACCACCGTGCCGTCGACGGGCTTCTCCTCGGCGGACTCCCCGAACTGGTCGATGGCGTCGAGGTCGTCTTCCCCTCCCGTCTCCTCGAGCGGGGTCTTGAGCCGCGGCATGGACTGGAGCGTGGGCTTGCCCGCCAGCTCGTCCTTCGGGGTGCGCGGCACGGCGGGGAACGGCGCGGCGGGCTTCTCGGGAGGCTTGTTCGAGCTCGTCGTCATGCGCGGCATTCTACACGGCCCGGGGCGCGGCAGAAGCGCCCTCACTCCAGCCCATACAGCGCGCGGGCGTTGGCGCTGGTCTTCTGGTCCACCTCCTCCAGCGTGAGGCCGCGGGCCTGGGCAGTGGCCGTTGCGATCTCCCGCAGGAACGCCGGCTCGCAGCGGCCCACGTGTGGGCGCGGAGTCTGGTCCGGCGCGTCGGTCTCGAGCACCAGGCGGTCCGCTGGGATGGCCCGCGCCGCGAGCACGGGCTTGCGCGCCCGTTCGTAGGTCACGGGCCCTGCCACCGCGAAGTGCAGCCCGCTGGGCAGGTAGTCGCGGACTTGCTCGGCGCTCCCGCTGTAGCTGTGCAGGACTCCCCGCACAGCCCCCGACTGTGCGAGCAGCGCCAGCAGCGGCTCGTGGGCCCGCAGGCAGTGGAGGAGGAGGGGGAGCGCGTGCGTCCGGGCGAGGGCGAGGTGCACCCGCAGGACTGCGATCTGTCGCTCCATCGATGCTCCCGGGACGCTGGGGCCGTCGAGGCCGCACTCCCCGACGCCAATCGCCCCGCCGGACGCGAGCAACTCCTCGAGCCGCGCGAGGTGGCGATCGTCCTCCGAGGATGGGAGCTCAGGGAGGAGCTGTGGGTGGATGCCCAGCGCCGCGTGGACGCGGGGGACGGCGCCCCGGGGCCGGCGCGCGACCCATTCCAGCAGCGGCTCCCAGGTCGCGGGGCCGATGGAGGGCACCACCAGGTCGGTGATGCCGGCGGCAGCGGCTCTCTCGAGCACCTGCTCGCGGTCCGCGTCGAAGCGGGGCGAGTCGAGGTGACAGTGTGTGTCGATCATCCCGGTCCTCGCGCGACGGTCATCCTGTCACGGAGGGCGGGGCCACGCCGATTCTTGGACTACGCCGCGAGGATGATGCGCCGGCCCAGCAGGCGATAGAGCGGAGAGAGGGGGGTGAGCAGCAGGGCCGCACCGTCGCTGCTACCGCCTACCTCGTACGTCGCGCTGATCAGATCGCCCAGCGTCACGAAGGTCTTGTGCACCGCCCGCGCGCCCTTGGTGGAGATGCGGTGGATGCGCCTGGCAGCCTTGCGTCCGTGACGGGTCTTCGTGGTCATGGGGTCCCTCTCCTGGTCGCCTTCGTCGATTGCTTCGATGCTGCAGCATTGGGTTGCGTTTCGACTGGAGCATGAGCACCGACCGTGCCAGCGCTCCCCCCGGTTCGGGGCCAGCCAGACCCATCGGGAGTTCCCGAAATGTCAGGGACTTCCCAGCGGCCCAGGCGGGCATGGGTTGGCGAGACCCGGGTCTGTTCTCGGGGGAGGGGCTGCAGCGACCCTGCGCAGCGTCGTGAGGGGAGCAAGGTTGCCTTGACGGCCGCGAAAGCCCCCACCTTTAATGCCGCGCACATGCGACCCGTCCTGGTTCTGCTCGTCCTCGCGACCGGGCTCCTCCCTTCGACCCTGCGCGCCTACGAAGGTGCCGTGGAGCGGGTCGAGAAGCCCGAGGAGCCCAAGGCACCGACCCTTACGAAGGCCCCGGAGTTGGTGACCTTCGTCGAGGCCACCTATCCGGAGGAGGCGCAGAAGCAGCAGCTCACCGGCGAGGTGGGGCTGCTCGTCGACATCGGCGCCGACGGCAAGGTGGCCCACGCCGAGGTCGCCGCTCCAGCGGGGCATGGCTTCGACGAGGCGGCGGTCGAGGCGGTGAAGCAGTTCGTCTTCACCCCAGCGGAGCTGGACGGGGTCCCCTCGCTGGTGCGCATCCAGTAC
>CAZAIE010001224.1:0-2477 GCA_964485035.1 uncultured Myxococcaceae bacterium
TTCAAGTACAACCCGCCCCACGGCGGCCCCGCCGACTCCGACGTCACCAAGGTCATCGAGAACCGCGCCAACGCGCTGCTCGCCGAGGGCAACCGCGAGGTGAAGCGCGTGCCCTACTCGCAGGCGATCAAGGCTGCCAAGGAACACGACTTCGTCACCCCGTACGTCGAGGACCTGGCCAACGTCGTCGACATGCAGGCCATCGCCAAGAGCGGGCTGCGCCTGGGCGTGGACCCCATGGGCGGCTCCAACGTCGCCTACTGGGAGCCCATCGCCGCGCGCTACGGCCTCGCGCTGACGGTGGTGAACCCCAAGGTCGACCCGACCTTCTCGTTCATGACCCTGGACCACGACGGGAAGATCCGCATGGACTGCAGCTCGCCCTACGCCATGGCGAGCCTCATCGGCCTGAAGGACCAGTACGACCTCTCCTTCGGCAACGACGCCGACTCCGACCGCCACGGCATCGTCACCAGGACCGGGCTGATGAACCCCAACCACTACCTGGCGGTGGCCATCTGGTACCTCTTCCAGAACCGCCCGAACTGGCCCAAGGACGCCGCGGTGGGCAAGACGCTGGTCTCCAGCGCCATCATCGACCGCGTCGCCAAGAGCATCGGCCGGCGCCTCTGCGAGGTCCCGGTGGGCTTCAAGTGGTTCGTGGACGGCCTGCACCAGGGCACCTTCGGCTTCGGCGGCGAGGAGAGCGCCGGGGCCAGCTTCCTGCGCCAGGACGGCACCTGCTGGACCACCGACAAGGACGGGATCATCCTCGACCTGCTGGCCGCGGAGATCACCGTGAAGACCGGCAAGGACCCCTCGCAGATCTACCGGGACCTGACCGCGCAGTTCGGCGCGCCGCTCTACGAGCGCATGGACGCGGTGGCGAACCCGGCGCAGAAGAAGGTGCTCGCAAGCCTCAAGCCGGAGTCGGTCACCGCGACCACGCTGGCCGGCGACCCCATCCTGGAGCGCATCACCCACGCCTCGGGGAACCAGGCGGCCATCGGCGGCCTGAAGGTGGTCACCGCCAACGGCTGGTTCGCGGCGCGCCCCTCGGGCACCGAGGACGTCTACAAGATCTACGCGGAGAGCTTCCGCGGCGCGGAGCACCTGAAGCTGCTGCAGACCGAGGCGCAGGCCATCGTCGACGCCGCCTTCAAGGCCGCCGGGGTCTAGCGTGCCCGGGTCGGACCACCGCCAGCGCAACCGGCGGATCGCGCTGGCCATCAGCGCGGTCCTGCTGGTCGTGGTCGACCCCTTGTGGGGCACGGCCGCGTGGCCGACCGCGGTGGCCATCAAGACGGCGCTGGTGGTGGCGCTGGCGGTCGGCCTCCTGCTGACCACGCGCGAGGGGTGGCGACGCCACCTGGGCTCGGCGACGGCGGCGCTGGGCCTGCCCGCGGCGCTCACCGGCCTCAACCTCATCAGCGGCGGGCAGCAGAGCGTCTACTACTTCGTCCTCGCCACGATGCCGCTGGGCTATGCGGTCATCGTGCCCAACCAGCCGGCGATGACCGGGCTCTGCGGCGGGGCGGCGCTCGTGGGAGGGCTCGCGGTCGCGCTGGGCGACGGCGCGTCGAGGTCCACGCTGCTGCACTGGATAGGCCTGGGCGTCCCCCCGGTCGTCCTGGGGGTCTACGCCTCGTTCGTCTACCGGCGCGTCCACCGCGCGGAGCTCTCGGCCGAGGCGGCGCAGGCGAAGGCGATGGAGGAGCTGGCGCACAGCGAGCGGCTGCGCGCGAAGTCCGAGCGGCTGGCGTCCATCGGCCAGCTCGCGGCGGGCATCTCGCACGAGGTGAACAACCCGCTGGGCTTCGTGAAGTCCAACGTGGGCTGGCTGAAGGACCGCCTGGCGGAGCTGAAGGACCCGGAGGTCGACGAGGTGATCGCCGACACCTCGGAGGGCATCGGCCGCATCCAGCGCATCGTCGCCGAGCTCTCGTCGTTCGCCGCCGGGGCGCTGGGCGGGAAGGCCGAGGCCTGCGAGCTGGGGCCGCTGGTGCACGCCGCGCTGGCGAGCGCGCGCGGGAGCCTGCCCAAGGCGCCGGTGGAGGTCACGCTGCCGCCCCGCGCGATGGTCCGGGCGAGCCCGCACCACGTGACCCGGGTGCTCACCGTGCTGCTCGCGAACGCGGGCGACGCCGTGAGGACGCAGCCGGGCGCGGGACGCATCCGCGTGCATGGCGAGCTGGTGACGGGGCACTTCGAGCTGCGGGTGGACGACGACGGTCCGGGCATCGCGCCCGAGACCCTGGCACACCTGTTCGAGCCGTTCTTCACCACCAAGGACATCGGCGAGGGGCGCGGGCTAGGGCTGGCGCTCGCGCGGGAGTACGTGCGGCAGATGGGCGGGGAGCTGTCGGCGGAGAACCTGCCTGGCAGCGGCGCCCGGTTCACGCTGCGGCTGCCGATGCCGTCGGTCCCACCGCCGTCCGGGACCACCACGCGCCCCGCAGCCTGAGCCACTACCGTTC
>CAZAIE010001225.1:0-2474 GCA_964485035.1 uncultured Myxococcaceae bacterium
CTACCTCTGCGTCAACGGCGACGAGTCCGAGCCGGGCACCTTCAAGGACCGGGCGATCCTCGAGAACGACCCGCACTCGGTGCTCGAGGGCATCGCCATCACCTGCTGGGCCATCGGCGCGCACACCGCCTACGTCTACCTGCGCGGCGAGTTCATGGAGCAGGCGAAGCTCTTGCAGCAGGCCATCGATGAGGCCTACGCCGCGGGGCTGCTGGGCCCGAAGGTCGCGGGCAGCGACTTCGCGCTCGACGTCCACGTCCACCGCGGCGCCGGGGCCTACATCTGCGGCGAGGAGACGGCGCTCATCGAGTCCCTCGAGGGCAAGAAGGGCTGGCCGCGCCTCAAGCCGCCCTTCCCCGCGGTGGTGGGCCTGTTCGGCTGCCCCACCATCGTGAACAACGTCGAGACCATGGCCAGCGTCCCGCTCATCCTCGAGAAGGGCGGCGAGTGGTACGCGGGGCTCGGCACCGGCAAGTCCGGCGGCACGCGGCTCATCAGCGTGTCCGGGACCGTGGCCCGGCCCGGCGTCTACGAGATCTCGATGCAGACCACCTTCCGGGAGATCATCTACGACCTGTGCGGCGGCATCCCCGGCGGGCGGGCGCTGAAGGCGGTCATCCCCGGCGGGTCTTCATGCCCGGTGTTGACCCCCGACCAGATCGACGTGGCCGCGGAGTTCGAGGCGGTGAAGAAGTTCGACACCATGGCCGGCTCGGGCGGGGTCATCGTCTTCGACGAGTCCTGCTGCATGGTGCGGGCGCTGTGGCGCATCACCCGCTTCTACGCCGAGGAGTCGTGCGGCCAGTGCACGCCCTGCCGCGAGGGGACGCCCTGGATGACCCGCATCCTCCGGCGCATCGAGGAGGGCCGGGCGGCGGAGAACGAGCTGGAGCAGCTCAAGAGCGTGGTGGACGCCATCTGCCCCTTCCCGCCTGGCGGGCTGGGCAACACCATCTGTCCACTGGGCGACGCCGCGTCGATGCCGGTGCAGAGCTTCCTTTCGAAGTTCCGCGCAGAGTTCGAGGCTCACGTGAAGGGCGGCCGCTGCCCGTTCCCGCACCCCTGGGGCGACGGGGCCGAGTCCTTCGGAGCCTAGAGCCCTGCGAAGCGAGCGCGTTGGACCGTTCCGCGCTAGAACAGGCGCGCCCCTGGCCCATAGGGAGGCCCACGGTGTCCCAGCTGTCGGTCGAACAGATGCTCTTCTACCCCCTCGCGGCGCTGGCCCTGGCCGGTGCGCTGGGGGTGGTGCTGGCCAAGAACCCGCTCCACAGCGCGCTGTGGCTGGTGTGCAGCTTCTTCTTCCTCGCCGCGGTGCACGTGCTGCTGGGCGCCCACTTCGTGGGCATCCTGCAGATCATCGTCTACGCCGGCGCGATCATGGTGCTGTTCATCTTCGTGATCATGCTGCTCGCGCTCTCCGACGCGGACCTGGGGGAGCGGCGCATCACCCTCTTCAAGGTCCTGGGCGGAGCCGCGGCCCTGGGGGGCGTGGGGCTGGCGGTGCAGCTCGGGCTGCGCAGCCCGGCGCCGGCCGCCCTCCCGGAGATCCCCCGGAGCTTCGGCACCGTCTCCGCCGTGGGCCACCGGCTGTTCACCGAGATGCCGCTGCAGTTCGAGGCGGTGTCGCTCCTGCTGCTGGTCGCCATCGTCGCCGCGGTCGCCGTCGCCAAGGGACGGATCTGACGCCCCTTTCGCCCTCGTGAGCCCCGCCATGGTCCCCGTCTCCCACTACCTGATGCTGGCCGCCGCGCTCTTCGGCGTGGGCGTGCTCGGCGTGGTCGTGCGCCGCAACGCGCTGACCCTGTTCATGAGCGTCGAGCTGATGCTCAACGCCGCGAACCTCACCTTCCTGGCCTTCGCCCGCGAGCGGCTGGACCTGGGCGGGCACGCCATCGCGGTGCTGGTGATGGCCGTGGCCGCCGCCGAGGCCGCGGTGGGGCTGGCCATCGTCATCGCCGTCTTCCGGACCCGCGGCACCACGAACGTCGACGAAGTCCGGTCGCTGAAGCTCTAGGGGAGCCCCATGAACTGGGACGTCCGCAACCTCCAAGACTCGCTGCACTGGATCCCGCTGTTGCCGCTTTTGGGCGCGGCGGTGCTGCGGCTGGCCGGCCGGTTCCTGGGCCGCGAGAGCTCCGCGCTCATCGCCTGCTCCACGGTCTTCGCCTCCTTCGTGCTCTCCGCGCTGATCCTGCTGCCCATGGCCGTCCCCGGGGTGGTCGCCACGCCGGCCCCGCTGAGCCTCGCCCACGACTACGGGGTGTGGTTCTCGGCCGGCAGCTTCGTCGCCCGCGCCAGCGTGTACGTCGACCACCTCAACGCGGTGCTGCTGGTGGTGGTCACGGGGGTGGGCTTCGTCATCCACGTGTACGCGACCGAGTACATGGCCAAGGACCCGGACCACCACCGCTTCTTCGCCTACCTGAACCTCTTCGTGGCCTTCATGCTGGTGCTGGTGCTGGCCAACGACCTCC
>CAZAIE010001226.1:0-2473 GCA_964485035.1 uncultured Myxococcaceae bacterium
GCCCTGCAGGCTTCGAAGCGGCGTCCAGCGATGGGCGCCGCTTCGCTTTGGGTCCACGCAGGTGGACGTGGACTGGGTCGACGGTTGACTTGGGCTACTTCGGCGCACCCTGCAGGAACGACAGCACCGCGGCGTTGAAGGCCTCGGGGCGCTGCCAGTGCGCGAAGTGGCTGGCCTCGGAGATGAGCTGCACCCGCGCCCCGGGGATGAGCCGTGCCAGCTCCTTCACGTGGTCCTGCTTGATGATCTCGTCGTGGTCACCGTCCAGGATCAGCGTCGGCGCGGTGATGGCTGCGAGCTGCGCCTTGGTGAACTGGGGCTGGCTCCGCCACATCTTCCGCAGCTCGTCCATGAAGCCCTGAAACTCCTTCGGTGTCGCCGAGAGGCGCTCGTAGTCGGCGGTACACCGCTGCAGGTAGGTCGCGAAGGTCGCGTGCGGACCACCTGCGGAGCGCATGCCCGTGAGGTCGTAGTTCGTGGCGAACGGCACCAACTTCTCCACGCGCCCGGGGTGGTGGATGGCCAGGTCCAGCGCGATGGCCCCGCCGTCGCTCCAGCCCACCAGCGACGCCTTCGCGAGCTTGCGGTGGTCGAGCAGCGCGACCACGTCCTCGGCCATCTGGTGGTAGCTGTACGCCCGCCCGTCCCGGGTGCTGCGCCCGTGCCCCCGGCTGTCCAGGACGAGGACCTGGAAGTGCTTCGCGAGCGCGGGCACCTGCAGCGACCAGTGCTCGGAGTTCCCCGCCCCGCCGTGCAGCAGCACCACCGGCGCACCCTCGCCGTACACCGCGAACCACAGCTTCGCCCCCTCCACGTCCACCGTGCCCTCTTCCACCGGCTTGGGCATGGACGGCGGCAGGGGCGTGGTCTTCCAGGCGGGGCTGGGCATGGGGGCCTTCACCGGGGCGGCAGACAGCAGGGCGAGCAGCAGCAGGGCGTGGGGCGACATGGATGCGCAGCCTACCTCGCGCTCCCGCGGCAGGGCACAGCCGGTAGTATGCGCGCCCGATGTCTCCTGTCCTCCCAGACGCCCCGGCTCCAGCGCCCGCCTGGCGCGAGACCGCGCTCTTGCTCGGGCTGGCGCTCGTGGCCGCGTGCATCCAGTTCTGCGACGCCTACGCGCCGTTTCTCGCCTCGCTCACCCGCGACCCGCGCGCCGAGGTCGTCGCCGAGGACCCGACCTGGCTCGCGGTCCAGCTCCACCCCGCACCGAGGCCCCCGTGACCGGCCGCCCGCCCGAGAGCTTCGACCAGGCCTACTTCGACAAGTGGTACCGGGACCCGCGGCACCGGGTGCACACCCGCGCCGACCACCTGCGCCAGGCCCACTTCGCGCTCGCCGCCGCGGAGCAGTTCCTCGGCCGCCCCGTGCGCTCGGTGCTGGACGTGGGCGCTGGCGAGGGACACTGGCAGCCGCTGCTCCGGCGCCTGCGCCCGCGGCTGCGCTACGTCGGCGTCGATCCCAGCGAGCACGCGGCACGGCGAGGGGCCCGGCGGAAGGTGCGCCACGGGACCGTGGAGGCGCTGGAGCAGCTCGACCTGCCCCGCGACTTCGACCTCGTGGTCTGCGTGGGCACCCTCTACTACCTGGGCCCGGAGCAGGTGCGGGCGGGGCTGCGAGCCTTGCTCTCCCACTGCGCGGGGATGGCCTTCCTGGAGCTGTTCACCTGCGCCGACCGCATCACCGGGGACGTCCCGCGCGGCACGGCCCAAAGCGCAGCCTGGTATCGGCGCGAGCTGGCCGCCGCGGGATGGGTGACGCTGGGCATGCACTGCTACGCGCCGCAGCAGCGCGCAAACCAGCTCGCCGAGCTCGAGTTGCTGGTTCCTCGGAGGAATCCCGGGTAACGCCCTCTGCTCCCGCGCGGCATTGGTGCCCGCCGAAGGGCGGGTTTCGCAAGCTCAGGCGCGGCTTCAGCCGCCGGCATTCTGCAGGGAGGGGGCTCCGGATCGCTGCCTCGAGACGCTCGCCCTCGGGGCGCCCGCCCTACTGGTCCATGATGTTGCACTCGACGCGCCGGTTCTTCGCCCGTCCGAGCGGCGTGGCGTTGGTCGCGATGGGCCGGTCGAGCCCGAAGCCCAACGCGCTCAGCCTGCCGGTGTCGATCCCACGGCTCACCAGGTAGTCCACCACCGCCTGCGCCCGCCGCTGCGAGAGGTCTTGGTTCAGGTTCTGCCCGCCGATGCTGTCGGTGTGCCCCTCGATGCGCAGGTGCTTGATCTCCGGGTGCGCCGCGAGCCCCGTGGCCAAGTCGTCGAGCACCGCGAGCGACTGCTGCTTGATGCTCGCCTTGCCGGAGTCGAAGTGCACCGCGCCGCGCAGCACCAGCCGCCCCTTCTCGAAGAGGACGTAGGGCCGCTCCATGGGGCAGCCGTCGTTGGTCGCCGGCCCCGCGGCCTTGGCGCACTTGTCCTCGTGGTCCGGCACCTCGTCGCCGTCGGCGTCCGGGCAGCCGTCGTAGTCCACGGGACCG
>CAZAIE010001227.1:0-2471 GCA_964485035.1 uncultured Myxococcaceae bacterium
GGGCGAGGAGGGGGCGGCGTCGAACTGCCCGGCTCCCGTTCCACCGACGAGGGTGCGCAGCGAGCGCCAGCGGGCTTCTTCTTCCGGCGAAAGGGACCGCTCCCGGCGCTTGTCGTCGAGGAAGCGGAACTCCCGCATCGCGTCCTTCAAGTCAGACATGCTTTCACCTTCACGGAGTCCAGCCCGCAGGAAGGCAGCATCCTAACATTCGGGTTCGGGGCGGCCAACGCGATTCCCGAGGGATTTCGCGGCCGGTCGGGCCCCACCGCAGGGCCCCGCGTCGGCTATGGCGCTGCCTGGGCGAAGGCCATGCGGAGCATCCGTCGCGCGGGCCAGGGCGGAGGCTCGGTGGGGTTCACCGAGTCGGACGGCGCCTCGACAGCCCGGGTCTCCTGGAAACGGACCCGGTCCGGCGCGACGCCCAGTTCCGGAGCGCTCAAGGCACAGCCCGCAGGCGCGATCGGTCGGTGGGGGGCGACCAGCAGGGCCGACGACGAGATCCAAGCGGCCATCGTCAGGCTGAAGGCCACCGCCATCGCACGCGCTCGCTGCTTCCACCGGGCCATCCGTCACCTCCAGCGGACTGGATTTCATCGCTCGTGCCAGCAGAAAGGGGCGGCAGTCCAATGGGTTGAGGGGAGGCTCCCAGGGTTGAAGCCACGGATCGGGTCGGTCGGGACACCGGCCCCTCCAGGACGCGCTGGCCGGCCCGGCCCAACGCAGGTCGTCCGAACGCGTGACGACGCGGGTGGCGCGCGGAGCGTGAACTGGATTCCATGGCGGCCGTCAGGCTGCCGAGAGGTGGAAGGGGGGCACGCCATGCTGCGCATCGTCCTGGGAGTCGTCCTGTTGTTGGGGACCCCGCTCGCGGTCCGGGCCGAGGTCGGGGTGGGCGGCAGGTCGCCGACCCTGGCGACCTTCGAGGAGCCGCTCGCCGCCCACGGGGAGTGGCTGGAGAGCCCGCGGTACGGGACCGTCTGGCGTCCCTCGGTTATTGCCCCGGGCTGGAGGCCCTATTTCAACGGCCGGTGGCTCTGGACCGACGACGGCTGGTACTGGGAGTCCGAGGAGCCGTGGGGGTGGGCGACCTACCACTACGGCCGCTGGGCGATGGACCCGCAGTACGCCTGGGTCTGGGTGCCAGGCTTCGAGTGGGCTCCTGCCTGGGTCGAGTGGCGCGTCGGGGAGAGGGTCATCGGCTGGGCGCCCCTGGCTCCGCGCATCGAGACCCTGCGTCCGGTGATGGAGTACTGGGTCTTCGTCCCCACCGCCTCCTTCGCCAACCTCCACGTCGCCAAGGTCGCCCTGTCTCCGGCCGGCCTGCGCGCGAACTGGGCCGCCTCCCTGCCTGCGTCGGGGCTGCGGACCGGCGCGACTGCAAGGGACCCGGAGACGCCCGCGTACGGCGGTCCGACGCGCGCCTTCGTGGAGTACCGGCTCGGGGTGGCGCTGGAGGTCACGCGGTTGCTCGAGGTCGCTTCGCCGGCGGGCATCGCCAAGGCTCGGGGCATCGCGGTCTACAGGCCCGGATACCGGCCCGTCATCCGGCCGGAATTGCGGGTCCGGCCGGTCGCCCGGGAGGAGGAGTACGAGGAGTAGGCGGGTGTGGGGGTGACGGGGCGCACGCGAGGCCTTGGGAACGCTGTTCCGGCGTGTGAAATCGTGGAAAACGGCCAGGAAGGGCCCTGGAGGCCTCGCCCTGAGGTCCGGACG
Organism: uncultured Myxococcaceae bacterium; assembly: GCA_964485035.1. Lineage (GTDB taxonomy): Bacteria > Myxococcota > Myxococcia > Myxococcales > UBA5297 > CAZAIE01. The sequence continues at coordinate 1,714 of CAZAIE010001227.1, forward strand.
TGGGGGGCGCTAGTGTAATAGGCCTGGCACTTGGAGAGGCCCTCAGCGGGCTGCCCAGGACCCCAGGAGGGTCTTCCTGGGCGATCTGTAAGCGTCTGTAATGTTTGGACTTTAGTGGGATTGGTGCTCTCTCGCGCGGTGCCAGATCCCACTCCTTTTTGGGGGTTCTGGTGCCAGCCCCTCCAGCCTCCGCCGTGCCTCGGCGTTAGGGAGGGGCATGCTCTCCAGCCTCGAAATCGCCCTCGCGGCGCACCCTGCTCCCATCGAGACCATCGGCGAGCGTCTCGGCCTGACGCGCGACGACCTCGAACTCCACGGCCGGCACATCGCCAAGGTCGATCTCGGCGCGCTCGCGCGTCTGGCTCCCAGGACCGACGGCAAGCTGCTGCTCATCACCGCCATCACTCCCACGCCGCTGGGCGAGGGCAAGACCACCACCACGCTCGGCCTGGTGGATGGGCTGAACCACATCGGCGTGCGCGCCGCGGCGACGGTCCGCCAGCCCTCGCTCGGGCCGGTGTTCGGCATCAAGGGCGGGGCCAACGGCGGCGGCTACAGCCAGATCGTCCCGATGGTGGAGTTCAACCTCCACCTCACCGGCGATGCCCACGCGGTGGGCGCGGCCCACAACCTCGCCGCCGCCTTCCTCGACAACCACCTGCACCACGGCAACGCGCTGGGCGTCGACCCGCTGGGCATCACCTGGCCGCGGGTGGTGGACATCAGCGACCGCGCGCTGCGCGAGGTGGTGCTGGGGC
>CAZAIE010001228.1:0-2471 GCA_964485035.1 uncultured Myxococcaceae bacterium
GTGCTGGAGCGCCAGCAGGTCGCGGGCGAGCCTGGCGTCGGTGGCGGGGGCGATGGGCTTCAGCTGCACATGGACTCCGGCCACGGAAGACCGCGCTCGCTCAACGCGCGCCGCCGCCCCACCCGGTGCTCTGGAAGTCCCGGGCGATGGCCTCCCGCCGGTCCCAGCCCACTCCGCGTGCGCGGGGACCAGCCGCGGCGAGGCGCTCGGGCGGGACCTGGTGGTGACAGAGGTGGAGGACCGGAACGGGGGCCCGGGCGAGCACCTCGAACGGCAGGCGCGCGGCGTGGGCCACGTCGAAGAGCTCGAGGCTCGCCAGTCTGGGAAGCAGCGGGTGGGCCACCAGGCGCTCGGCCTGCTCGGCGTTCGGAGCGGCGTGCCACAGCCCGAGGTGCCGCAGCGCAGGCGCGCGCAGGGCGAGGTCCAGGACGCCCTCCACCCAGCCCGCCTCGGCGGTGACGACCAGCGACTCCAGCGTCGGCGCCCCCTCGGCGAGCAGCGCCGGCAGCTCGCGCGCGGAGCAGCGCAGGCCGCGGACGGCGGGGAAGCAGCGCGCGAGCGGGAGGGGCTCGGCGCGTGGGTCCTGGGTCTGCAGGGCCAGGTGCGTCACCCGCTGGGCGAGCCCCGCCTCGGCGCACGCCCGGCCGAGTCGCGAGAGGCCTCCAAAGAGGAAGAGCCGCAGGTCGGGAGCCGCCGCGAGCCGCAGCCCGAGGAGCTCGGCCAGCGCCTCCTCGCCGCGCTTGTTGCCGGCCCACGGGTCCTCTCGCCGCCCCGGGGCGCCGCCGCTGAGGGTGAAGATGTCGTCGTCGGCGATCCACGCCCAGGTGTGAGCGCCCTGCTCCAGCACCGTGAGGTTGCGCGAGAAGGGCGCCTCGCCCCCCGAGCGGATCGACAGGCCCGGGCGGTTCTCCGCAGCTCGCAGCAGCTCCGCCTCTCGCGCCTGCAGGGGCTCGGAGTCGGAGGCGAGGCGGGCGGCCTGCACGGCCACCAGCGCGGCCATGAGCGGGTCGGTCCGGGAGAGCAGGCGCGAGAGCGCGTCGAGCGAGGTGTCGAGGCCTGGAGTGGTGTCGGTCATGAGTAGAAGCGCTGGAGCGCCTCCGGACGCTCCTCGAACAGCGCGTTGGTGACGCGGTCCGTCTCGGCGATGACCAGCCGCTCGTACCAGCACAGCACCGGATCGACGCGGTTCGGGTCCCCGGTCAGCTCCTGGTTGGCGCAGCCGCACTGGTGGGTGCAGCGGTGGCGCAGCCCGCACTCCAGGCACTCGGGCTCCTCGTGGTCGCGGCGGGAGAGGAGCTGTTCGCGGCGCGCCTCGTCCAGGCCCGAGGCGAGGTCGCCCAGGGACAGCTGCTGCGTCTGCGCGTCGTCGCGCTTCACCATCCGGTCGCAGGGATAGATCCGCCCGCTGGGTGCGATCGCGAACTCCCGCAGCGCGAAGGCGCAGCGCGCCGGGGGCCGGGTGCCGTCGCCCACGTGCGAGAGCACCTTGCCGTGGAAGGGGTCGAGGCGCAGCGGGTCGCCGTCGCGCAGCCCCCGAGCCCACCGGTCGGCGAGCGCCGCGAGGGCCGTAGCCAGCTGCTCCCGGGTCGCGTCGTCCCAGCCGGCCTGGAGGTTGGGCACGAAGTAGAGCGAGCGCACGCCGAGGTCCCGCAGCGCCTCGAGGCTCTCGACCAGGAAGCGCGTGTTCGCCGGGTCCACCACCGAGACCACGCGCGTGGGGACCCCGGAGGCCACCAGCCGCTGCAGGTTCGCGGCCGCGCGCGGGTGCGAGGAGCGGCCGTTGAGGAAGCGGCGGTTGGCGTCCTGGGCGGCGCGGCACCCGTCGACGCTGGCCTGCACCTGGACCTCGAACAGCTTCAGGAAGCGCAGCCTCCGGTCGTCGAGGAGGGTGAGGTTGCTGCAGACCGAGAGGCGCAGCGTGCGGCCCAGGCGTGCCGCCTCGGCGCGGGCGTACTCGGCCACGCGCTCCATCAGGCCTACCTGCAGCATCGGCTCGCCCCCGAAGAAGGCGAGCTGGAGGAAGCCCGTGCCGGCGCGCTCGAAGCCGAAGTCCACCGCGCGGCGTGCGGTCTCCCAGTCCATGGGGCGGCTGAACTGCAGGCCGTTGTAGCAGTAGCGGCAGCGCAGGTTGCACGCGTGGTCGAGCACCAGCGAGACCTTCACCCCAGCCAGGGAATCGAGGAGCGCCATGGGTGGGAAGAAACTACCTCACTTCCCGCCGTCCTCGGGCGCGGCGACGCCGCCGAGCATCTCCGCGTCCGAGGGCTGTGCGGCATCTGGGCGGCCCGCGTCCTGGACCACGCTCGCGTCGGGGCCCGGGCCGTTGACCGGTGGCTCGCCAGCGGTCTGGACGAAGCAGGCGCTACTGAGGAGGCTGACGGCTCCGATCCCGCCGAGGACGAGGCGCCGGGTCAGGGCCTGCTGGCGCGTGGGGTAGCTCGCGGGGTTGGCGACGGGGGTGAGCTTGCGGG
>CAZAIE010001229.1:0-2467 GCA_964485035.1 uncultured Myxococcaceae bacterium
TCTTCGGAGCGGGGCTCGCGTCGGTGTGGGGAGCGGACCTGGTGGGCGTGACCGGCGTGCCGCGCCTGCCGGCGTTCGAGGTCGAGGGGCTCGCGAGCCTTCCGGTGCTGGGGCCAGCGCTGTTCTCGCAGAACGTCGTGGTCTACGTCGGCATGGCGGTCGCCGTCATCGCGTGGCTGTACCTGTTCCGGACGCGCTGGGGACTGCAGCTCCGGGCAGTGGGGGAGAACCCAACGGCGGCGGACGCAGAGGGCATCCGGGTCGCGTGGGTGCGTCGCGTGCACGTCGCGGTAGGAGGAGCGCTGGCGGGCCTGGGAGGCGCCTCGCTGAGCCTGGCGATCACCCCGGGCTGGGTGGACGGCATGACCTCGGGCATCGGGTGGATCGCGGTGGGCCTGGTGATCTTCGGAGGCTGGGATCCGGTGCGGGTGGCGCTGGGAGCGTGGCTCTTCGGAGCGATCCGGCGGCTGCCGCTGGACCTGCAGGGCGTAGAGGGGTTGCCGCTCTTCAAGAACCCGAACCTCGGCTACTTCCTGGACACCTTGCCGTACCTGTTCACCATCGCCGTGCTGGTGGTGGCGAGCCGGGGGCGGTGGAAGCGCAAGTTCGCGACCCCGGGAGCGCTGGGGACCGCGTTCGTCCGTGGAGAGCGTTGACGGACCCAGTCCACCCAGTCCACCCAGTCCACGTCCACCCAGTCCACCCAGTCCACGTCCACCCAGTCCACGTCCACCCAGTCCACCGCCGGGTGCCGCGGCCTACCTCGTCAGCCACATCGCGCCGACCCCGAGCGCCCCCATCACCATCGATGTCCCGAACGCCATCGCGATGGTCTTCCCATAGGCCCAGCCGCCCACCACCGTGGCCATGGCGCCCTTCACCACGGTGTTCGAGCCCACCGCGATGAGGATGGTGGTCACCGCCACCTCGGGCGTGAGGTCCTGCTTGGCGAGCCCAGCCATCGACAGCGTGATCGCGTCGACGTCGGTGGTCCCCGCGAGCAGGCCGGTCAGGTAGATCGCCCCGGTGCCGAAGTAGGTGGTCGCGGCCTTCGAGGCGAGCAGGATGAGCGTGAACAGCCCCGCGAACTTCACCGCGCTCGACAGCTCGAAGGGGTTCGAGAACTTCACCTCGCCCGTCGCCGCGGCTTCGTTCTTGCGCTGGCGCCGGTAGAGCACCGCCGCTGACAGCAGCCCGCCCGCAGCCATCGCCCCCATGGGGATCGCGAGGCGCGGCAGCAGCTCGGCGTTCACCACGAACACGGTCAGCAACACGCGGCAGAACATGATGGTCGAGGCCAGCACCACCGCCAGCGCGAACGAGGCGTGCAGCGTGGTCTCGGTCTTCGCCCGCCCGGAGAAGGTCAGGGTCACCGCGGTCGACGAGACGAGCCCGCCCACCATCCCGGTGAGCCCCAGCCCGCGCCGCGCTCCCAGGATGCGGATGGCGAAGTACCCCACGAAGCTGATGCCCGCGATGAGCACCACCATCATCCCCACCTTGTAGGGATTGATGACGCCCAGCGGCCCCATCGTGGTGTTCGGCAGGAGCGGCAACACGATGACCGCCACCACCAGGAACTTCAGGGTCGCGAAGACGTCCTCCTTCGACGCCTTCTGCAGCACCGAGTGCAGCGACGGCTTGATCGACAGCAGCAGCGAGATGGTCACTGCCAGCGATGCGACGACGATCACCTTGCGGTCCAGCGGCTCGATCACTCCCTGGCTCAGCGCCAGCGCCCCGAGGCAGAAGCTGAGCAGGAACGAGACCTCGCTCGTCAGCCCGCGGTCCTTTCCCCGCCGGACGTCGTCCACGTACGACACCACCAGGAATGCGCTCACGGAGAGGAATCCCAGCACCACCGCGGCCACCCCCACCTGCCGCGAGAGCAGCATCGAGCTCGCTCCCACGAGCGCGAAGAGCGGATGGGTCCGCGCCCCGCCCAGGAAGCTGCCGTCCTCCTCCGACGAGGACTGCTGCCGCTCCATCCCGATGAGCAGCCCCGCGGCCAGCGCGATTCCCAGCGACACGAACGGTTCGAAGTTTTCCATCCCGGTTGCCTAACACGCCGCCCCTCAGGATTTCGAGGGGACGACGGCTTTCCCCAGCCTTTCGTGCATGCGCTCCCCTCGCGGAGGCGCTGGATCGCGGCTTGCAACCTGTCCGGCACCCATCCGAAGGAGTGACCATGGACCCCATCGCCTACCGTCCCCACTACTGCGTGTGGGAGCTGACCCTGGCCTGCAACCTGCGCTGCGGCCACTGCGGCTCCGACGCAGGGACCGCGCGCGGGCGCGAGCTGACCACCGCCGAGTGCGTGGACGTGGTCGACCAGCTCGCCGAGCTCGACTGCCGGCTCATCACGCTCTCAGGCGGCGAGCCGACCCTGCGCCCGGACTGGGACGAGATCGCCCGGGCGGCGGTCCGCCGCGGGGTCACGGTGAACATGGTCAGCAACGGCACCACC
>CAZAIE010001230.1:0-2455 GCA_964485035.1 uncultured Myxococcaceae bacterium
CCTCGGGCTGGGCGCTGTCTACCTGCTGCTCGCGCCGGTGACGATCTTCGCGCCCGAGCCCGAGGTCCAGGCGCCCCCGCCCAGGACCATGCGCGAGGCTGTCTGGGAGCCGTTCCTGGGGTTCTTCGTGAAGCCCCGGGCCTTCGAGATCGCCGCGTTCCTGCTGCTCTACAAGCTGGCCGACAACCTCGCCGTCTCCCTGGTCCGTCCCTTCCTGGTCCAGGTGGGCTTCGACGAGTGGGACGTGGGCTTCGCCAGCGGCACCGTCGGCCTCGCGTTCACCATGGTGGGGACCTTCGTCGGGGGCTTCCTCACCACCAGCCTCGGCGTGGGGCGGGCGCTGTGGGTCTTCGGCGTGCTCCAGTCCCTCGCAGGCGTCGGCTACGCGGTGGTGGCGATCGTCGGCGTGAACCGCCCGCTGATGTACCTGTCGATGGCGCTGGAGGCCGGCTTCTCGGGAATGGGCACCGGGGCCTTCGGCGTGCTGCTCATGCGGCTCACCCAGAAGCGGTTCAGCGCCACGCAGTACGCGCTGTTCTCGTCCGTGTTCGCGCTCGGGCGGACCATCGCCGGGCCGGTCGCGGGCGGCCTCGTGGACTCCATTGGCTGGCGCGACTTCTTCCTCTTCACCACCGTCTGCGGCATCCCCGGCCTGCTCATGCTCCAACGCTTCGTGCCGTGGGGGACGCGCGAGCTGCCGGAGGACATGGACAACGCCGCCCCAGTTCCCACCGGCGCCCCGCTCACCCGTCGAGGACTCCTCGCGCGGGGGCTCGCCTGGGCGCTGGGCGGAGCGGTCTTCGGCCTCCTGGCGACGGCGACGTTGAGCAGCCTCAAGGGGCTGCGCGAGAAGCGGCCTTTCGACCTCGTGGCGACGCTCGATCGCATCGTCCATCCCCGCGCTGTCTCGGACTGGGTGGAGCTGGGCGGCGCCCTCGTCTTCGGCATCCTGGTCGGCTTCGCGGCGGCTGCCTACCTCGCTGCCCGGAGGGGGGTGGGGACGCAACGGGTCGGGCAGTCCCCTGAACAGGGGGGCAATGAGGCATCGGGAAGGTCGTGACCTCGTTTCGGGCGGAAAACAAGCCGTCTGGAAGGTCGCGACCTTGGTTCGGGCTCGAAAACAAGCCGTCTGGAAGGTCGCGACCTTGTTTCTGCCTCGAAGACAACCCGTCCGGAAGGTCGCGACCTCGTTGTGGGCTCGAGAGCAGGTCGTCGGGAAGGCGCGAACCACCAGACTCCCCCAGTTGTGGTCCGAGGTGGGTCACTTGGAGATTGCCCCGCAGAACCTCGTCGTAGAAGATGCGCCGCCGTGCTCCTCGTCCTACTCGTCTCTGCTGCCACCGGCCTCTGTACTGGCCTCGGTTCGCTCCCGTTCTGGTTCGTCCAGAAGATTCCCCGCAAGGTCTACGACAGCGTCCTGGGCTTCGGCGCCGGGTTGATGCTGTCGGCGGCCACGCTGGGCCTGCTCATCGAGGCGCTGGAGAGCACCCGTGAGCACGGCCACGTGCACCTGACCCAGTTGCTGCTGGTGGTCGCGGGGTTCGCGGTGGGCTTCGTCATCCTCTTCGCGGTCGAGAAGGTGATCCCCCACGACCACGCGGGCGGGCACCACGAGCACCTGCGCGAGGGAGCGCACTTCCACGACTCCGAGCACGAGCCCCACATCGCCGAGGCCCGCTCCCACGTCCGGCAGGGCGTGCTCATCAGCGGCGCGCTGGTCTTCCACCGCCTTCCCGAGGGCTTCGCCATCGGCGCCTCGTTCGCCAGTGGGGCCACGGCGCCGCTGGGCTTCCTCGTGGCCATCTCCGTTGCCCTGCAGAACGTCTGCGAGGGCATGGTGATGTCGGCGCCGCTGCGGGCAGGTGGGGTGAAGCCGTTCCGCGCGTTCCTGCTCACCTCGGCGACGGGGCTGACGGTCCCGTTGATGGCGCTGGTGGGCTACTTCTTTGCCCAGCAGATCGGCGGGGCGATGCCCTTCAGCCTGGCGCTCGCGGCCGGGTCGCTCATCGGCGTGACCTCCAACGAGATCATCCCCGAGACCCACAGCCACGGGAACGAGGGGCTGGCGACGCTGGGCATCGTTTGCGGCTTTGTCTTCACCATCGTCATGCGCGTGGTGCTGGGCGTTCACGCCCACTGACCCAGAACCCCACGAACGACGCCAGCAGCCAAAAAGATCCACAGCGAGCGCGCCTCGCGACCGGCTATTCGCGGGACGCGGGACCTGGGGTTTGAACTCCGCCGCCGCGGCGATCTGCATGGGGCGGGCTCGGGCTCGGCCAGGGCCAGCATCGCCTCCGAGCGGGGCACGTCGCTGCTGCCCTTCCTTCCCGGCGGACTGCGAGCGGGGGGCGAACGTAGTCGCCGCGCACACGAGCGGTGTCATCCCCAGCCGAACGGATGTCGGTTCTCAGCAGCTAGGGACAGGCGAGTGAGGTTTTTCTCACGAGCTTTC
>CAZAIE010001231.1:0-2453 GCA_964485035.1 uncultured Myxococcaceae bacterium
TCGCGGTGTCGCTGCCCGTCGCTGGGGCCGGGGGGTAGGTCGGCCCACCGCAACGATTCAGTGCTTCAGCCGCTCGAGTTCCGTGCGCAGCCGGGCGACCTCCGCCTCGGCCTCCTGGCGCTTCGCGGCCTCCTCCTGGCGCCGGGCGGCCTCCTCCTGGCGCCGGGCGGCCTCTTCATCTGCTCGCTGCTGCGCCTCGTCGAGCATCTGCTCCAGGCGTGCGATGAGCTCCTCGCTCTCGAGCAGGAGGGCCGTTCCGGCGTAGAAGCGGAGGCGGTCCTTCTCCACCTGGACGTCCAGCCCCAGGACTCTCGATTCGTACAGGCCGCGCTGGGGAAGGATGGGCGTGTAGGTGCGGGCCTGAGGGGTGTCCAGACGGTACGCGGACAGGCGGCTCCGTGCCCGGTCGTAGAGGAAGTACTCGGGGATGCCCAGCTGGGCGTAGAGCACGACGTTGCGCTCCGCGTCCTTCTTCCGGTCTCCTCCGACGTGCACCTCGAGGACCCAGTCGAGCCCCTTGCCTTCCGCACTCACGACCCACTTGTCGCGCTCGTGGTCCTCGGCGTCGAGGACTGCGAGGAGATCTGGCGCGAAGCGGGGTGCGTTCGGGTAGTAGACGGGTAGCTCGGCAGCCAGATAGACGCGTCGGCGCTGCTTGGCGAAGAACCCGCGGAGCGCTCCCAGCGCCCGGGTCTTGGCCCGGAAGTGGCGGTCGCCTTCGGGGGGCGCCATCTCCGCGTCGGTGACCTCGCCGGGGAGCGCGTCCAGGACCTGCGCCTGCTCCTCGGGGCTCAGCGCATCCCATTCCTCCTGGGAGGGAGCCATGGGAAAACCGGCGGGGCTCAAACGTGGCGCGTACATGGTGGAGTCAGTGTGATCGTGGCCGCGGGTGGGGTCAAGCAGCCGCCGGACGCACCGCCTCAGGGCTTCACGTTCTTGGACAGGTGCGACCGGAGCAGGGTCTGCCGGGGAGTCGAGACGTAGCTCGCGCAGGGGGCGCTCTTCTCCTCGCCGCACTCCACGCTCCACCCGGTCCACTCGCGGAAGGCGTGGTAGCTCCAGTCCCAGCCGCGGGCCTCGAAGAGCGAGATCGCGTCGTCGAGGTAGCGGTACGCGCTGCCGTTGGGCGCCCAGCGGATGGCGCTGAACTCGCCGACGTAGATGGCCACCCGGTAGCGCTCCTGGAAGTCGATGACCGGTTGCAGCGCCTTCAGCATCTGGGCCTGGTCCCACTGCGTCCCGTTGATCTGCCCCGGGTACTCGAGCGTCGCCGGGTACTCGGGGTAGACGAGCTGGTGGGTGAACTGGTGCGGCAGGTAGAAGTGCACGCTGTACACCACGTTCGGAACGTCGATGGGGAAGAAGCCCTCGAAGCCGTCCGGGTTCCCCCACGGCGCGGGCTCGACGACGAGGGTGTGCACCGGGTCGATGCGGCGGATCTCCTTGCCCACGCGCTCGGCGAGGTCGCGCCAGAGCAGCACGCCCGGCTGCCAGCCGTCCTCGCGCGGCTCGTTGGCGAGGTCGTACGCCCAGACCACCGGCGAGTCCTTGTAGCGGGTGGCGATGCGGCGCCACGCCTCCACGAGCCGGTCCTGCGCCGCCGGGCTCGCGAACTGCTTCTCGGAGAGCGAGTGCAGATCGACCACGACCCGGAGGCCGTTCGCTGCGCACGTGGGCAGCGCCGCGTCGAGCAGCGCGAGCTGCGCGTCGAGGACGGCGAAGTAGTCCGGCGTCTCCAGGCCCTCGGTGTACTGCGTCCCGCCCAGCTGCCAGCGCAGCAGGTTCGCGTTCCAGTCGGTGCCCAGGACCTTCAGGCTCTGGGAGCTGATCGACGGAGGGACCATGGCTCCGCGGAGCATCGGGATGCCCGGGTGGCCCTTCTCGATGGGGCAGCTCGCGTCGACGTGCACGGTGGGCGGGCAGGACACGACCTCGACCCTCACGTCGTCGAAGCTCGCGCTGCCGGTCACCGACTCGAGGCCGAGGACGAGGCGCGCGGAGGCCAGCGTGCCCGGGGCGATGGCGACCATGGAGAACGTGCCCCAGTCGAAGGTGCCCGCACCGAGCTTCACCTGCGGCCAGCGGGTGGTGCCGTCCGCGTCGGTGAGCGTGAGCATCACCTTGATGCCGTTCCACGGCTGCGGCGGGGTCGAGACGTCGCGGGCCTTCACCTTGGCGGAGACGTAGATCCGCGCCCCGGCGAGCGCAGAGGCGTCGAGGGGATGGACCACGTTCTTGCTGGCCGGGGTGCCCGCGGGGATCGAGACGGTCAGCGCGCGCCCCGCGCCGTTCGGCTCGAGCACCGCCGACGCGCCCCAGTCCGCCTTCACCCTGGCTGCGTCCTCGAAGTCGTCGGAGAAGGCCGTGCCCAGGCGCGAGCAGGGCGTGACGGTCCGTGTGCAGGCGGGGCCTGTGTCAGCCGTGCCGGCGTCTCTCGCAGCGGTGCCGGCGTC
>CAZAIE010001232.1:0-2446 GCA_964485035.1 uncultured Myxococcaceae bacterium
CCCAATTCCCGCTCCCCCACCGCGACCGCCGTCGCCGCCTCGCGGCGCGCCTCCACGCAGCGTCCTTGCCGCGCCGACACCTCGGCTGCCACGGCGCAGACCATGGCCAGGAAGGGGTGCTGCAGGGGCTCGAGGAGCTCCTTGGCGAGTCGCAGCTCCTCCTCGGCCTTCTCGAACTGGCCGAGCCGGGCGAGCGCGATGGCCTGGTTGCTGCGCGCCATGGCGATCTCGGGGTGGTCGGCGGGAAGGGTCTTGCGCCCCAGCTCCATCGTGCGCTCGAAGAGCCGCAGCGCCTCGGCGGGCTCCTCGCGGGCGAGCGCGAGGTTCCCCAGCCGGTTCACTGCGTAGCCCACCTCGATGTGCTCCGTGCCGAGCGTCGCCTCGATGATCGTCAGGGCGCGGCGCAGGTGCCCGTCCGCGCGCTCGAGCAGGCTCAGCCGGACCTCCGCGCCTCCCAGCTCGCTCAGGGTCCTGGCCACCAGCGGATGGTCCGCGCCGACCAGCGCGGTCTGCTCCGCGAGCACGCGCTCCAGGGTCTGCCGGGCCTCGTCCTGCCTGCCCAGGTCGCGCAGCACCGTCGCCACCCCGAAGAGGGCCGAGGCCCGCTCCGGGTCCTCCGGACGGTCCTCGCGCAGCGCGCGCGCCGAGCGGTAGTGCTCGAGCGCCTCCTCGTAGCGGCCGCGGCCGCGGTGCAGCGTCCCCAGGTCGGACTCCAGCCGGGCCTGGGTCGCCGCGTCGCCGCCCGAGCGCTCCAAGAGCGCCGCTGCGTGGCGCGCCCAGCGCAGCCCCTCGTCCTCACGCGCCCGCCGGTAGCCGACCAGCGCGGTGAGCCGGCTCGCCGCCTGGGCCGCCACCAGGTCCTCGTGCCCGGCCTCCGCCGCCCACACCGCGTCGGCCAGGGTTGCCTCTGCCTCCGCGAGCCGCCCCGTCCTGTCGAGCAGGTCCCCCACCAGCAGACCCGCCCGCGCCTCCACCGGCCGGTGGCGCGTCGCGCGGGCCGCCTGGAGCCAGGGCTCGCCCGCCTCCAGGCCCTGTGGCCAACGTCCGGAGTCTCGCTGAGCCTGGACCGTCGCGAGCCCCTCGTCGATCTCCGCGAGCCGGCGTCGGGCCTCGGGGGAGGCGGGCAGCGGCGCGCGCTCCAGCAGGCCCGGTCCGGCGCAGCCGGAGATGGGCTCGAGCGCGGCAGCGGCAGCCACCGCGTTCTCCACGACCTGGAGGTCCGCCTTGGTGAAGACCGCCGCGAGCGCCGCCAGGCCACGCCAGCGCTGATCGAGGCAGGTCATGCGCAGGTCCAGCAGGTGCTCGGACTGCTCGCCGCGCACCCGCGTCGCCTCGCAGGCCTCGGTCCTCGCCGCCGCCCACTCCGATGCGTAGCCGTCCAGCCGGCGCGCAGCGGTCTCGAAGGCGGGCGGAGCGAACGCCGCACCGGTGGCCAGGAAGGCGTCCCGGGTCGCCTGGTGCTGGGTGGGACCCCAGGCCTCGGCCACGCGCTCGGCGGCGCCCGCGCAGGTCCGCGCGCGGGCACTCCCGACGCCGATGAGCCCGCCGCCGACGCCCATCACCGCGAGCCCCACGGCCCCTCCGGCGAACCAACGGCGCCGCCGTGCGGCCGGGTCAGACTCGAGCAGCGCGAGCAACTCCTCCATCGAGGCGGGCCGGTCCGCGGGTGCGGCGCGCAGCCCCTTCAGGACCGCCGTGCGCAGCCATGCGGGGACTCCGCCCGGCGGCACCTCGCGAACCCGTCCTGCTTCGCGGGCGGCCTGCAGCGCGTCCAGCGTCGTGCCCTCGAACGGCCGCTGGTGGAAGAGGGCCTCGAAGAGGGTGAGACAGAAGGCGTAGAGGTCGGCTCGCGCATCGACCGGGTCGCCGCGCAGTTGCTCGGGGGCCATGTACGCGGGCGTGCCCACCAGCGCCCGGCTGCGCGTGAGCTCGAGGTTCCCAGCGAGCGGAGTCGTGCTCGCGGCCGCGGAGGGCGTCGCCTGGCGGGCGAGTCCGAAGTCGGTGACCCGCGGCCGCCCGTCGCGGCCGATGAGCACGTTCTCCGGCTTGAAGTCGCGGTGCACCAGGCCTGCGCCGTGGGCCGTCGCGAGTCCGCGCCCCGCAGCGATCATCACCGCCAGCACCTCGCGGAAGGTCCGCGGCCGCGCGCGCAGCCACTGGTCGAGCGTCTCCCCATCCACGAACTCCATGGCCACGAAGACCTGGTCCCGGTGGGGGCCGAGGTCGTAGACCGCGACCACGTTGGGGTGCGAGAGCCGCGCCAGCGCCTGTCCCTCCCTCAGCAGCCGGGCGCGCGTCTCCTCGTCGGGGCGGGCGGCGCCTGGGCGCAAGAGCTTCAGGGCGACCTTGCGGTCGAGCTGCGGGTCGTAGGCGGCGTAGACCACGCCCATCGTGTAGCCGGTCATGAGTTTCCGCCTGACTTCGGCCAAGAGCTCGCCACGAAGCG
>CAZAIE010001233.1:0-2445 GCA_964485035.1 uncultured Myxococcaceae bacterium
CCCTGGCGCGGTGCCAGACTCGCGGGCCCTGGCGCGGTGCCAGACTCGCGGGCCCTGGCGCGGTGCCAGACTCGCGGGCCCCTGGCGCGGAGACTCGCGGGCCCTACCCGCGGACCTGACCGTCTCCCATGACCACGAAGCGCTGGGAAGTGAGCTCAGCGAGGCCCATAGGACCGAAGGCGTGGAGCTTGGTGGTGCTGATGCCGATCTCCGCGCCGAGCCCCAGCTCCCCGCCGTCGTTGAAGCGGGTCGAGGCGTTGACCATGACCGCGGAGGCGACGACCTCGCGGGTGAAGCGCATCGCCGCGCTCAGGTCCTGCGCCACGATGGCCTCGGTGTGGAGCGAGCCGTAGCGGGCGATGTGGGCCATGGCCGCGTCGAGGTCGTCCACCACGCGGACCGCCATGATCAGGTCCAGGAACTCGCGGCCCCAGTCCTCCTCGGTCGCGGCAGTGGCAGGGATGCCAGCTTCAGAGAGGGCGGCGAGCGAGGCGGGGCAGCAGCGCAGGGCGACCCGCTTCGCGACCAGAGCGCGGGCGACCTCGGGGAGCATGCCCAGCGCCGCGCGGTCGACCAGCAGGCACTCCGCGGCGTTGCACACCCCGGGGCGTTGGGCCTTGGCGTTGACGGTGATGGCCACGGCCTTGGCGACGTCGGCGGAGGGGTGCAAGTAGACGTGGCACACGCCCTTGTAGTGCTTGAGCACGGGGACGCGGGCGTGCTCGGCGACGAAGCGGATGAGGCCCTCGCCGCCGCGGGGGATGGCGAGGTCGATCAGCTCGTCGAGCTTGAGCAGCTCGAGCATCACCTCGCGGTCGGGAGTCTCGACGAGCTGCACCGACTCGGCGGGGAGCCCGGCCTCGGCGATGCCGCGGGAGAGGGCGTGGGCGAGGGCGACGTTGGTGCGCAGCGCCTCCTTGCCTCCGCGGAGGATGACGGCGTTGCCGCTCTTGAGGCAGAGCGCCGCAGCGTCGGTGGTGACGTTGGGGCGGGCCTCGAAGACCATCATCACCACGCCCAGGGGGACGCGGACTCGCTGCACGGTGAGCCCGTTGGGCCGGCGGGAGGTGGAGGTCACCTCGCCCACCGGGTCGGTGAGGCCGCGCACGGCGAGGACGGCGTCGGCGAGGCCGGCGAGTCGCATCTCGTCGAGGGCCAGGCGGTCGAGCAGGGCCGCGGAGAGGCCGGCGGTGCGCCCTGCCGCGAGGTCCTCCTGGTTCGCCGCGAGGATCTCCCGGGAGGCGGCGCGCACGGAGCGGGCGATGCCCTCGAGGGCGGCGTCCTTCACCCGGGTCGGCGCGCTGGCGAGCCCCCGGGAGGCGTCTCGGGCGCGCTGGGCGAGCCCACGGGCGAGGGTCTTCGGGTCGGTCGTCATCTCAGAGCTCCACCAGGTCGTCGCGGTGAACCACCTCGTCGAGGTACTTGTAGCCGAGCAGCGCCTCGATCTCGCTGGACTTGTGGCCCGCGATGACGCGGACCTCCTCGGCGGTGTACCCCGCAAGCCCGCGTGCGAAGGGCTGGCCGCTGCTGTCGGTGATGTCCACCGCGTCGCCGAGCCCGAAGTTGCCGGAGGCGCTGCGGACGCCGGAGGGGAGGAGGCTGCGCTTGCCCTGGAGCAGGGCCTTGCGTGCCCCGTCGTCGACGACCAGCTGGCCCTTGGCCTTGAGCGCGCCGATCCACCGCTTGCGGGAGGGGAGCTTCTCGGCGGCCTGGAAGAGCGTACCCACCGGCTCGCCCGCGAGGATCTGCAGGAGGCTGCCCACCTGCTTGCCCGAGGCGATCACCGTGGAGGCGCCGGCCTCACCGGCGCGCTTGGCGGCGCGGACCTTGGTGATCATCCCGCCGGTGCCGACGCCCGAGACCGACCCGCCCGCGAGCCGCTCGATCTCCGGGGTGACCTTGGGGACCAGGTCCAGCTTCTTCGCGGTGGGGACGCTGCGCGGGTCGGCGTCGAAGAGCCCGGGGACGTCGCTGAGGATGATGAGCAGGTCGGCGCCGATGAGGCCCACCACCAGGCTCGCGAGGTTGTCGTTGTCGCCCAGCTTGATCTCGTTGACCGAGACGGTGTCGTTCTCGTTGATGATGGGCATGGCGCCCGACTCGAGCATGCGCTCCAGGGCGCGGCGGGCGTTGAGGTAGCGGGTGCGGTTGGCGAAGTCGTCGTGGGTGAGCAGGACCTGCGCGGTGGTGAACCCGGCCTGGCCCAGCGCGGTCTCGTAGCGGTGCATCAACAGGCCCTGCCCGACGGCGGCGGCGGCCTGCTTGCCGGGGATGTCGCGGGGGCGCGAGGCCCAGCCCAGCCGCTCGACGCCCAGGGCGATGGCTCCCGAGGTGACCAGCACCAGCTCGCGGCCGCGGGCGGCGTCTGCGAGGTCGGCGGTGAGGCGGGCGAAGTGGACCGCGTCGAAGCGGCCCTTGGCGTCGGTGAGCACGCCGGTGCCGATC
>CAZAIE010001234.1:0-2441 GCA_964485035.1 uncultured Myxococcaceae bacterium
CTGCGCCCCCGCGCCCACGCCGCGGCATCGGCGATCGTCTCGGCGCGCACCGGTTGGGCTCCCGCCGCCCGCGCGAGGAACGCCGCCACCCCCGCTGCGTCCAGGTGCGACGGCTGACCCGGCTCCTCGAGGCCCGCACTCGCGAGCACCAGCGCCTCGCCCGGCCCCAGCACGAACTCCTGCCGCCGGAGCGGCCCGACGAGCCCCGTCGTCACCGGACACTGCACGCCCTCGGGCAGCTCCACCGGCTGCCCGCTCCGCACGAGCCTAGGCGCCCCCAGGGGACCAGCGACCAGGCTGCCCTTCCCGTCCGCAGCCACGCGTCCGAGCACGAGCCCCAGCGGCCGCGAGAGCGGAACCTCGCTCACCAGCCTCCCCAGCGCCTCGAGGTCCGCGAAGAGGTCGCCCTGACCGCGCCGCGCGCGCCACGCCTTCTGCACCTGCAGCGCCAGCGCCGCGGACTCGATGCCCTCGCCGTCCGGGTCGAGGAGCAGGACGTCCAGCCCGCCGCCATCCGCCGCGAGCGCGAAGAGCTGGCCGTCCACCTTGTCCTCCGACTGCTCCAGCGCCCCCGCGGCCCAGAGCGCGCCCGCCTGCACCGGCGCCGCGGGGAGCGCGCCCTTGAGCGCCTCCTTGGCCGCGGCCCAGCGGGCAGCGAGGTCGAGCAGCCGCAGCTTGTCCTGCCGCGAGGTGAGGTTCTGCACCAGGATGAGCCCCACGAAGAAGAGCACCATCCCCAGGCCCTTCAGGTACTTGTTGCGGATGCTCTCGTTGGTGCGGTCCATGCTGAAGGCCACCAGCACCGCGCCCACGGTCCGGTCGCCCTGCCGCACCGTCCCGAAGGCGTAGGTCACGCCGTCCTCCCGCTCGCGCTCGGGCGTGCGCAGGGCCTCCTGGTACATGACCCGCATGCTCTCGGGCCGCGGCGGCGGCGGGGCGACGATGCGCGCGGCGACGGAGCGGACCGTGTCGTTCCAGCGCTGGGGGAGGTCGCGCCACCGGCTCTGCTGCATCCGCTCCCGCTGGCCCGCGGGGTCGTGCATCACGCCGTGCAGGTCGCGCTGCATCTGCCGCGCGAAGAACGCCTGGAAGGCCTGCCCGCGCTCCTCCTGGAACCCCTGGCCGTACGCCTCCTCGAGGCGCTCGTAGAGCGTGGCGCCCTGGGCGTCCACCAGCCGCACGAACACCACCTCCTCGTCGGCGAAGACGCCCTCGGTCAGCGCCGCGAGCTGCGCCGCGTCGCGCCGGACCAGCGCCTCGTCCACGGCCGCGCCCAGGATGTGCACGTAGCTCTGGCCGCGGTCGCGCACCCGGCCCCGCAGCACGTTGATCTCGAAGAGGGTGGCGTTCCAGTCCACCACCACCTCGATGCCGCAGGCGATGAGCAGGCCGACGAGGAAGGCCTGCCGGCTGCGCGCGAACCGCTCGCGCCAGCGCACCCAGAACGCCGACCTGCGTCCCCTCTTCGCGCGAGCTGCGGGCATCCCACCTCCGACCTGGGTCTCGGTTGCCGGAGTCTACCCACCGTTTGACACTCGCGCCCGCTGCGTGGTCACGTCCGCGTCGGCCCTGGCAGCGCCAGGAGCGGCCACTCAAAGGAGACCCGGCCACGTCGATCAAAACGTGTCCGGGCAGATCGCCAATCTGACCTGTCCGTCCTCCACGTCGGCGTCTGCTCCGGGGCCAACCTCTCTTCCTCCACGAGGCCCGTCATGCCTTTGAAGAAGGACATCATCATCAAGGACACCCACCGCGGCCTCTGGTACCAGGACGGCGTCCTCACCCGGGTGCTCGAGGCTGGCCGCTACGAGGTCCCTCCCGAGTCCACCTGGTACGGCGGTCGCCTGCCCCGGGTCGAGGTGGTGCTCGTGGACGTGCGCCAGCGCGAGCTGACCATCAAGGGCCAGGAGATCCTCACGGCCGACAAGGTCGCCATCCGGGTGAGCATCATCGTGCAGTTCCGCGTGGTGGACCCGAAGGCCGCCCTCCACGAGGTGGAGAACTACGAGGAGCGGCTCTACTCGGACGTGCAGCTCGCCGCCCGCCGCTCGCTGGCCTCCATGCCGCTCGAGGAGATCCTCACCAACCGCAACCGCCTCTCGGAGGACATCCTGCGCGACGCCAAGGAGACCTCCGCCCGCTACGGCGTCAGCCTTCTGCGCGCCGACGTGAAGGACCTGGTCTTCCCCGGCAACCTCCAGGAGATCATGAACAAGGTGCTGGCCGCGGAGCGGACCGCCCAGGCGCAGCTCGTGGAGGCGCGCACCAAGGCCCAGACCCAGCAGATCGACGCGCAGGCGAAGGCGGAGATCCGCCGGCTGGAGTCCGAGGCGCAGGCCGCCTCCGTCCGCGCCGCTGCGGCCGCCGACGCCGAGGCCCAGAAGATCAAGGGAGAGGCGGAGCTGGCCGCGCTCAAGCAGCAGGAGGGCGTGGGCGCGACG
>CAZAIE010001235.1:0-2438 GCA_964485035.1 uncultured Myxococcaceae bacterium
CTGCGGATGGGCAAGAAGTCGCGCCCGCCGGGCCTCAGCGGGAGAGCGAGCCGTAGCCGGCGAACAGCTCGCCCGCCAGGCGCGACTTCTTGCCCATCCGCAGCCAGTCGTTGACCACCCGGCCGGAGGCGTCCTTGCGGTCGCGCGGCTGGGAGAGGTTCATCCGGTAGCTGGCCACGCCCCCGGCGACGCGGTGGATGACGTGGACCGTGCCGTCGGCGTCGATGCGGTCGACGACGCCCACGTGGGTGAGACCGTCGTTCTCCCGGCCGTCGCGGTTGCGGTCGTAGGTCTCGGTGAAGAAGACGATGTCCCCGGGGCGCGGGCGGTCGCGGTGCAGGTGCCCATTGGCCTCGGCGTAGCGCCAGATGGCGGTGACCCCGTTGTCGGTCCCGTCCGCGACGCCGCCAGCGAAGAGGTCCACCCCATGGCGGGCGTAGACCGCGCGTACGAGCCCGGTGCAGTCGTCGGGGAAGCGCTTGCCGGCCACGGAGACGGTGCGCTGCCCCACGAACTCGCGGGCGGTGGCCGCCAGCGCGCTCCCGTCCACGGCGGGGGCGGCGGGCACGCGGCGCGAGGCCAGGCCGGGCACCGGCGCGGCGCGGCCCTCGGGGGTGAGCAGGCCGGTGGGGGCGGCGAGCAGCGGCGAGCGGGGCGGTCCCAGCCGCTGCGGGATGGCGCAGCCGCCGAGCGTGGCCAGGACGGCGAGGAGCAGGGCTGGGCGCACCGGGTGGACCTCCGTGGCCCCCATGGTAGGAGCGTGCTGGCGCAGGGCAAGAAACCGGCCGCCGAGCGCAGGGCCCGTGCTAGGTTCCCGCGCCATGTCGACGACGAGGACCTCCCTGCTCCCCTGGCTCGCCGCAGCGCTGTTCGCGTGCGCCCCCACTCCCTATGAGAAGGCCCAGCGCGCGGACTCCGCGGAGGGGTGGGCGCAGTTCCTGCGCGAGCAGCCGGCCTCTCCCCAGACCGCGGCGGTGAAGCGGCGCTTGGCCGAACTGGAGTTCCAGCACGCCCGCCGGCAGAACACGGTGATCGCCTACAAGCGCTTCCTCGAGGCCCATCCGGCCTCGGACCGCAAGCCGGACGCCCAGGTGCTGCTGGAGAACCTGCGCTTCGACGTCGCGGCGAAGGCCGACACCTCGCTGGCCTGGAACGAGTTCCTGCGCGACCACCCCGCCGGGGTCCACGCCGCCGAGGCGCGGGCGAGGCTGGAGGAGGCGGACTGGCGCGCCGCGGTGGCCGCGGCCGACTCCCAGGCGCTGGCCACCTTCGTCGCGCGCCACCCGGAGTCGAAGCATCGCACTGAGGCCGACCGCCTGGTGGACGACCGCCTGTTCGCCGAGGCGCGCGCCGCGGGGCCGGGGGCGCTGGGCGCCTACCTGGAGCGCAGCGTCGCCGGCACGCACCGCGAGGAGGCCCGTGGGCTGCTCGCCGCGCACGAGGCCCAGGGGCGCGCCTGGCTGGGGGACTTCGCCGGGGCGCGTCGCTCGGCCGAGCGCATCGTGGACGCCGCCGAGCGCGCGCGGGTGTTGGGGTCGGTGGACCAGGCCGAGCTCGACCAGGTGAGCGCGTCGCTCGACGCCAAGGCGCTGGAGGCGCTCGCCGCGAGGCTTCCGGCGCTCGCCGCCGAGGCCCGGGCGAGGGCAAAGCAGTTGCAGGCGGACCGGGCCGGAGCGCTCAAGGCGCTGGCGGCGCGGATGGACCCGGCGTTCTGGGCCAGGCCGCAGGCGGAGTTGGAGCGCGTGCTCTCGGCCCCCGACCCGCGCGACCGGTGGATCGCCGCGGAGGAGCTGGGGCTGATGGGGGCGCGCTCGGTGGACGTGTTGCTCGACGCCGCGGCGGGGTCGCGCTTCGCCCGCGTCCGCGAGCGGGCGTTCTCGGCGCTCCAGGCGCTCTACCTGGGCCTGCCCGCGGCGACCCGGGACGTGGAGCTGCGGGGCCGGCTCGAGGCCCTGCGCAAGGTGGCGCAGAGCCCGGCCCTGGTCCTGAAGATCGCGCTGATCGAAGAGCTGCTGGGCGAACTCGCCAGCGCCGCGGCGGACTACCAGAAGTCCGTGCGCGGGGACGCCGCGGACTCCCTCTCGCTCTCGCGGCTGGTGGCGCTGCGGGCCCAGCGCGGCGAGGGCTTCGGCACTGCCGTGGCTGCGCGGGAGCTGGCGCTCCGGGTGCAGCAGCTCGTCGACCAGCGCGCGCAGGAGGAGGGGCTCTCGCCGCTGCTGTTGGCGCGCACCCTCTGCGGGGCGCGCGACCAGGCCCAAGCGGCAGTGGCCGCGCTGGCTGGGCTGCCCCCCAAGGCCGCCCAGGACTTCCCCGAGGACCTGCAGGCCTTCCAGCGCCGCGCCGACGAGGTGCTGCGGCTGGCCACCGCGCGGCTGGCGGACGCCGAGGCGGAGGCGCGGGTCTCGGACAAGGGCTTCAAGGGCTGCGACGACGGGGAC
>CAZAIE010001236.1:0-2435 GCA_964485035.1 uncultured Myxococcaceae bacterium
TTTCCCCCTTCGCAGCGGGTGTCGCTCAGCGTGCAGCTCTTCGGCGGCTGGTCGCACCTGCTGGTCCGGGGCGCGCTCGACAACCCGGTGCTCGGGGTCTCGGGCGAGTCCAACGCCGACGCGGGCGCGTTCACCACCGGCGTCATGCTCCAGTACGGGCTGAGGCTCACCGACCGGGTCTCGCTCTCGCTCCGGGCAATCGCCCCGTTCCCGTACGCCCTGGACGTGAACTCCTGGTTCCTGGCGAGCCTGGGGGTTTCGGTGCGGCTCTTCTAGAGCGGTATCCTCGGGCGCACGTCACTCGAGCGCCCAGGGGATTGCATGGAGACAGCTGCAGCAGTGGACGCCGTCCGATTCCCGCGCGTGGCGGCGTACCTCGCCCGGCTGCCCGCGGGGATGCGCTCGTTCCCGGAGTGCCAGGCGAAGGGGACGCTGCTGCGCCCGCTCCTCGAGGACCTGCCGCTCTCGGGGGTGACCAGCGGCCTGCCGCCGGAGCTGCTCGAGGCCATCCGGCTCCCGCCACCGCAGAGCAGCTGGATCCCGGAGGTGCTGCTGGGCGCGATGAACCTCGCCGCCGCGGACCACCACCGGCTGCCGGACGAGGCGTTCCTCAAGCGCAAGTACGACCAGAACATGAGGCTCTTCAACGGCTTCGTGTACCGGCTGCTGATGTCCCTCTCCTCGCCGCTGGTGCTGCTCGAGCTGGGGACGTCGCGCTGGGGGCAGATCCATCGCGGGACCACGCTGCGGCTCGAGACCACCGGGGCCACGACCGCGCGAGTCCACATGGAGTACCCGGCCCGGCTCTACGACCGGCTGCTCGCCGAGCTGGCCGCGCGGGTGTTCCAGGCCGCGCTCGACCACTCCCACGCGCGTCTGGGCAAAGTCCGCGTGGCCACGTTCGATGAGCAACGTGCCCTCTTCGAGGCGACCTGGAGCTGAGGGCGGTTCCCGGAATGGGGAGCCGGAGCGACGAACAAGGGGGATATGATCGCCGCACCAAGGAGCGCCCCATGGCCCCCCGCCCGTACCTGCGTCCCACCACCCTGCAGCAGCTGCGCACGTTCCTGGAGGAGTCCGGCTCTCCCGTCCCGCCCTGGACCGGGTTCGACGAGGTCTTCGAGGCGGTGCTCGCGCTGCTCCACCGGCGCCGGGACGACGCGGCCTTCTTTGCCCGCCTCGCGCCCTTCCTCGAGGAGCTGCGCGCGAATGCCGCCCGCGGCGAGGCGGGGCTCCCGACCCGGGACGCCGAGATCCTCGGGGAGGCGACGCTCGAGGGCCTGCTCGCGGACCTGCAGGCTGCCCTCCGCTCGACGCCCCGCGAGCTGTCGGCCGGGGCGCTGCGGGGCCAGCTCGCCTCGCGTGCCGCACCGCTGCTCTGCCTCACGCTCCTCGCCTCGGCGCTCAGTGGCTGCCCGGACCGGTCGGCCGTCGAGAGCGACGGGCCCGGTGTGCCTGCGCCCGTGGCCTCGGCTCCCGCCCAGGCCGGTGCGAGTGGCGCAGCTTCGGCCGCGTCCGGGGACGCAGGGGTCACCACCGACGCGATGGTGGAGATGTTCAAGAACCAGTCCCCCGAGGAGACCGCCTCCTGGCTCGAGCGGCTCCTCAAGCGCGACCCGCCGCCCTCCGAGGGGCTGACCGGTGGGGGAAGGACCGGGGTCCAGATCCAGCGCAAGGCGATCAAGAACTTCGGGAGCAACAGCCACTCCCGGTACAAGGGCGTGAGCTTCTAGGCCGTGACCGACCCCATCACCGTGGGGCCGCGCGCGCCGCGCACGGCCATCTGGGAGATCACCTCGGCCTGCAACCTTCGCTGCATCCACTGCGAGGCCGAGGCCGGGACGCGCCGGGCGGACGAGCTGACGACCGACGAGGCGCTCGCGCTCTGCGACGCCCTCGCCGCTGCGGGGTGCACCACCTGCAACATCTCGGGAGGCGAGCCGCTGGTGCGTGGCGACTGGCCGCTCTTGTGCGAGCGGCTCACGCAGCGGGGCGTGCAGGTGACGCTCATCTCCAACGGGTCGCTGCTCACCGACGAGGCGATCGCCACGGCGCGCAGGGTGGGGGTGCGGGCTTGCTCGGTGTCGCTGGACGGACTCCAGCCCACGCACGACCGCATCCGCGTGCGTCCGCGCCCCGGTCCGTCGCACTTCGCCGAGGCAATCGCTGCGCTCGACCGGCTGGTCGCCGCGGGGATGCCGTCGGCGGCGATCACCCATGTGAACCGCTGGAACCTGGGCGAGCTGGAGGCCCTTCACACGCTGCTGGCAGGGCACGGCGTGGCGCTGTGGCAGGTCCAGCTCGGCTCTCCGCTGGGTCGCCAGAGGAAGATCGACGAGCCGTACATGATCGCCCCGGAGCAACTCCCGGGTCTGGCGGAGCGGCTGGTCGCGCTCATCCGGTCCGGGCGGTCGCCGCGCCTGGGGATCGTGGAC
>CAZAIE010001237.1:0-1179 GCA_964485035.1 uncultured Myxococcaceae bacterium
GGTCGAGCCCACCGAGCCCGCGGGGGACCCGGGCGTCGCGCCCACCGAGTGAAGTGAACCGAACCCTTTGAGGGGAGCTCGGCTCCCACGGGCACGAGACATCTGGAGGAAAACCATGGCTGAGAACGTCGAGAAGGTCGTCATCATCGGGTCGGGTCCGGCGGGCTACACCGCGGCCATCTACGCCGCGCGCGGGGCGCTCAAGCCGGTGGTCTTCGCGGGCAGCGTCCCCAACCTGCCCGGCGGCCAGCTGATGATCACCACGGACATCGAGAACTTCCCGGGCTTCCCCAACGGCATCGCCGGCCCGGAGCTGATGGACCTGCTCAAGCAGCAGGCGGAGCGGTTCGGCACCCGCATCGTCGAGGAGAACGTGAACGAGGTGGACTTCTCGTCCCGGCCCTTCCTCATCAAGCACGACGGCGGGCAGACCCGCGCCGAGACGGTGATCATCTCCACGGGCGCCTCGGCGGTCTGGACCGGCGCCAAGGGCGAGGTCGAGTACCAGAACCGCGGCGTCTCGGCCTGCGCGACCTGCGACGGGTTCTTCTTCCGCGGCAAGGACGTGCTGGTGGTCGGCGGCGGCGACACCGCGATGGAGGAGGCGGTCTACCTCACCAACCACGCGAACAAGGTCACCGTCATCCACCGGCGCGACGAGCTGCGGGCCTCGAAGTACATGCAGGAGAAGGCGCGCTCGAACCCCAAGATCTCGTTCATCTGGAACGCGGTGGTCGAGGAGGTCGTGGGGGACGGCAAGAAGCTCTCCGGCGTGGTCCTCAAGGACGTGAAGACCGGGGAGACGAAGAAGGTGGACGCCCACGGCCTGTTCGTGGCCATCGGCCACAAGCCCAACACCGAGCTCTTCAAGGGCAAGCTCGAGCTCGACGAGAAGGGCTACATCAAGACCGTGCCCGGCTCGACCCGCACCAACATCGCGGGCGTCTTCGCTGCGGGCGACGTCCAGGACTCGGTCTACCGCCAGGCGATCACAGCGGCGGGGACGGGCAGCATGGCCGCCATCGAGGCCGAGCGCTTCCTCGCGCACTGAGGTTCATGGCGGTTCGCCAGCGCCCTACCCGGTCGGTCCGGGTGGGGCGCTGCCGTGTCTGCGGACGAGCGGCGGCGGCGAGTGACGAACGGGCCGGCTCGACTACTCCCCCTCTTCCATCTTGGTCT
>CAZAIE010001237.1:1189-2431 GCA_964485035.1 uncultured Myxococcaceae bacterium
GAGGTGCGGGCTTGTCGTCGTCCGGCGTGGGCTCGAAGCCCTTGGTGTAGGGGCTGCCCCACGCGTCGTCGAAGATCTGCCGCAGGCGGGAGGTGAACTCCTGGCTCTGCACCACCACGCCCACGTTGCGGCTCTTGTAGAAGTAGTCGCCGTCCCAGTTGCTGGTGCCCACCCAGGACGTCCGGCCGTCCACCACCATGAACTTGGAGTGGCACACGCGGGCGAAGGGGATGGGCCCCCCGGACCACGGCGGGATGGTGATGACCTTCACCTCCAGCTTGCCGCCCACCTTGTCGAGCCCGTGGATGGCCCGGCGCGCGTCGGAGTTCGGCTTCACCGACCAGTCGGAGACCAGCAGCCGGACGTGGACCCCGCGCGCCGCGGCCCGGCGGAGCGCCTCGTCCAGCTCGGTGAAGACGTGTCCGTCGTGGCCGCGCAGCTTGTAGGTCAGGAGCTGGATGGCGACGTCCCGCGCCGCCCCGTCGATCATCTTCAGCAGGTAGGGGAGGTCCCACTCCTCTTCCTTCGGCAGCCAGCCCTTGGGGCTCGCCACGAAGGTCACCACCTCGCCGGTGTCCATCCGCACCGGGCCCACCGCCGGGTGCCGCCGGATGCGCGCGTCGTCGGGCGCTCCGCCCGCCAGCTCCCAGTCGGTCTCGAAGACGTCCTGCAGGCTCCCCGCCAGCTCCTTGCTGCGCAGCCGCACCCCCATCTCCTGGATGTGCTCCAGCGAGCGCCAGTCGAAGTTCTGGCTGCCCAGGTAGCCCTCCTTGCGGTCGACGATGAAGTACTTGGCGTGGAGCACCCCGCCCATCCGCGGCTGGACCTTCAGCTTGCGCAGCTCGACGTTCTTGTTCCCGCCGATCTTCCAGAGCGTCTCCGGGTACTTGTCGGCGAAGGAGTCGTCGACCAGGAAGCGAACCCGCACCCCGCGCTCGCCGGCCGCCACCAGCGCCTGGATGAGTGGAGTCAGCCGCGACGGGGGCCGCTCGTCGCTGGTGTAGAACTGCGCGATGTCGATGGTCCGCTTCGCCGAGTCGAACATCTCCTTCCACACCTCGTGCGCGTTGGGCACGTCGGGGTGGTCGAGCGTGGTCTCGATGGGCGCTGACTCGACCAGGGTCACGGTCGAGCCGGGCTCCGCGCCCGGCCTGTTGCGCGGCGCGGCAGTGGCGCACCCGGCGGCGAGGAGGACCAGGGCGAGGTGCGCGGGGCGGTGGGCAGTCATCGGCGCTCCTGAGT
>CAZAIE010001238.1:0-2426 GCA_964485035.1 uncultured Myxococcaceae bacterium
GCCCTCGCTGCCGCCGCCGGCTCCGGCGCCCATCTCCGAGGAGGTCCCCAGCGTGGTGATCGCCCCAGAGGCGGCCGCGGACATCGCCCGCGAGTACGAACGGGAGCTGCGGGAGAAGCTGCTGGCGACGCCGCCACCCACGTTCTTGAGGCGCTACTGGCTGCCGCTGAGCCTCACCGTGGCCCTGGGCGTGGCCGCGGTGATCGGCCTGTTCGTCTACAAGGGCTTCCGGGCGCAGAACCGGGGCTCCGACCTCATCACCCTGCGCTCCCAGGCCTTCCGCTCGATGGCGCTGAACACCCCCACCGGCTACCGCCAGTCCATCGAGGTGGCAGAGCGGGCGCTGGCGCTGGCCGAGGACCCCGACTGCCAGTCGGCCCTGGCGTACTCCAACGCCGCGCTGTTCCGCTTCTTCGGCCAGGAGCCCGGTCGCAAGGCCACCGCCGAGCGCTACCTCCCGGTGGCGAAGGCGCACCACCCCGGGCTGGCGCTGGCCATCCCCTACCTGGTGGCCGTCGAGCCCGTCGCGCTGGAGGAGGCCAAGGCCCCGCTGCTCGCCGCGACGGCGGAGTCGCTGCCCAAGGGCTTCGAGGGGGCGGAGGCGCAGTCCCTGGCGGGCCGGCTGCTGCTCTCCAACGGCAAGGTCGAGGAGGGGCTGGCCCGCTTCAAGGCCGCCCTCGACGCTGACCCCTCGCACGTGGCCACCCTGGTGGCGCTGGGCGAGTACTACCTCTCGCAGTCCGAGGCCGAGCAGGCGCTGCGCTGGCTGGGGCTGGCGAAGCAGGCCTCGCCGGACCACGTCCCCGCGCTGCTCGGGGTGGTGGCCGCGAAGCTCCTCCAGGGCGGCGAGGGCAACGACCCCGCGCCCGACCTCGAGGCGGCGAAGGCTGCCTGGGCCGCGAGCGAAGGCTCGGCCTCGGCCTGGCCGGCGAACCTGCGCATGGACCTGGACCTCGCCGAGGGCCGGGTGCTGGCGCTGCAGGGGAAGATGGCCGACGCCACCGCCAAGCTCTCGGCCGGGGCCACCGAGCACGCCGAGCGCGCCGCGGACTTCTACTCCGCGCTGGGCTCCATCGAGGCCCTCGCGGGCAACTACGACCGCGCCGAGACCGCCTACCGCAAGGCGGTGGAGCGGCGGCCCGCCGACGCCAGCCTGCGCGAGGAGCTCGCCCGCGCGCTCATCGCTCGGGGCCGGCCCGCCGACGCGCTGAAGGCCACCGAGGGCAAGTTCGCAGACGACCGGCGGGTGCGCATCGTGCGCGGCCTCGCGCGTCTGGAGCTGGGCCAGTACGGAAAGGCCCGGGAGGAGCTCACCGCCACGCAGCGCAACGGGAAGGTCCCCGCGGAGGCGGCCATCTACCTCGCCGCGACCGACGCCGCGACTGGGCAGCTCGAGCTGGCGCACAAGGTGCTCGAGAGCGCCTCCAAGGCTGCCCGCGGGCGGGGCGCGGCCCACGTCGCCCTGGGGAAGCTGCTCCTGGAGGAGGGCAAGGAGGCCGAGGCCGTCGCCGCGCTCACCGCGGCCACCGCCGACCGCCGGGATTGGGAGGGCGCCTGCGCCCTGGGCCGCCTGCACCTGCGCTCGGCGCGGTTCGCGGAGGCGAAGAAGCAGCTCACCCTCGCGGTGGAGCGCAACAAGTTCCACGTCGAGGCCCGGCTGGCGCTGGCCCAGGCGCTGCTCGCGCTGGGCGAGGCCAAGGCGGCGCAGGCGGAGTTCGAGACCACCATCGCCCTCAGCCCCTCGGCCACGGCGTTCCGCGGGCTGTCGCGCTCGCTCCTGGCCCTGGGCGACCACGCGGGAGCCAAGGCGCAGCTGGCCATGGCCACCCGGCTCGACCCGAAGGACCCGGAGCTGGGGCGCATCTCCGCCCAGCTCGCGCTCGCCACCGGCGACGCCCAGGAGGCCATCCGCGGCCTGGAGCGCGCCACCAAGACCGCCCCCAAGGACCCGGACGTCTGGTGCGACCTCGGCGAGACCCTGGTGAAGGTGGGCAACAACGCGGCGGCGGCCAAGGCCTTCGAGACCGCGCTCAAGCACGACAAGGGCAACCCGCGCGCCCGGCTGGGGCTGGTGGCGGCGGCGCTGCCGAAGCAGGCCCGGCGGGTGCAAAAGGAGTCCGAGGCGCTGGTGACCGAGCTGCAGGGCGCTCCCGCGCTGCGCGCGCGGTCCCTGGCGCTCGCCGCGCGGGTGCAGCTGGCGCTGGGGGACAAGAAGAAGGCCGAGGAGCTGGCGGGCCGGGCCGTGGCCGCCGACGACGCCTCGGCCGACGCCCACCTCGCCCAGGCGCTGGTCGCCAGCGCGAACAAGGACGACGCGGCGGCGCTGCGCGAGCTGTCCCGGGTGGTGGCGGCGGACCCGGCCATCGCCGAGGCGCACCTGGCCCTGGCGGTCTCGCTGGCCCGCGACTCCGCGCAGATCCCCAAGG
>CAZAIE010001239.1:0-2425 GCA_964485035.1 uncultured Myxococcaceae bacterium
ATCCTCCGCATGGACGCGTTCACGTGGAACCTGGTGGGAGAGATCTTTCCCAAGGAGGAATCTGAGCGAATCTGGGCAAGGGTCGAACAGGGCCGCCGCCCTTGACCGCGGTGAGCACTTACCGGCCCACTCAGGCACCCAGCCAGCTCTCATGTTCCTCGAACATAGGCCTTTGCCAGAGCGCGCACGTCGGCGGCGATCCCCCGGCGAACTTCCACGGGACTGACGACCTCCAACATCGGCCCATACCCGAGAATGAAGCTTCGGAGCGTCCTCGTGTCGCTGACCGTCGCGCGCACCAAGTAGCTGTCGCCGTCTTCCTCGATCACTTGGTCGCCCGAGAGTGGCGTTTCTTCGAACGACGGCAGCACTGCCTCGGCAACCCGCAGAACCAGACTGATCGGCCCCTCGGCGAGAGGAAACGGGACCTCGCGGTCGATGTACTCGCGCACGTCGAAGCCCTTGACCGTTCGCGCCGGCGCCTCCACGACCTTCGCTGTCCGCATTCGATGGAGCAGGAACAGCACGGGGTCGTCGAAGTCGCCGACGAGCGCGACGAGGTACGTCGCCGTGTCGCGCACCGCGAGCCCTTGCGGGTGGAGGACGTAGGCCTTCGTCTCGCCTGCGCGGTTTCGATAGCGGACCTCCAGCTGCCGCCCTCGAAGCACCGCGTCATAGACCGCGTCGGCCACCCCGGCGGCGACCTTGGCCGGCAGCATCGGCTGGGCCCTCGACACCGCGCAGACGCGCTTCGACCAGGCCGCCGCCTGCCGGCCTTCCTCTGCGTCGAGGACTGTCTTCGCCGCCTCAAAGTGGCCCTTCAAGTGGGCACGTACCGTGTTCGGCAGCAGGGAAGCGAGCTGCTGCTCGACCAGCAGGAACGTCAGGGCCTCGTGCGCCGAGAGCCCGGGGAGCAGCGTCCGGGGAGCGTTCCGGTCAAAGCGCCAGCCCTGGGGCGTGTTGCCGTCGGCCACGAGCGGGAAGACTTCCTGGAGGCTCTGGAGGTCACGCTCCACCGTCCGCTTCGACGGAGAGTGCCCCTGCTCCCGGACGTACGCGAGCAAGTCGGAGGCGGACTTGGCGATCCGCGCTTCGGCGAGGAACTTCAGCTCCAGCCACTGCCGGCGCAGCGCGCTGCCCGCGTCTCCCTTGCCGCTCCACTTTTTGGCCATGAGCCATCGTAGGCAGTGCGCGGACGCGACACCAACTGTCGCGAGCACGGCGCACTCTCGTGGGTGTACGGGAGGCTGCGATGGCGAATCTGGGCCGAAAGCTGGATCTCTGGCGGCTGCTCGCGAGCGCCCGCGAAGGCATCGGCCTGAGGGACATCTCCCTGCGCCTGGGAGTGTCGAAGAACACGGCACAGCGCGACATCGACGAGCTCTCTCGCTCGGGCGTCGCAGTCCAGGAAGCGCGGAGCGGCCAGGCCTTGCGCTTCTTCGTCCGCGAGGGGCCACCCGCCACCCCAAAGGTCGACCCCGCCGGGTTCGTCGCGCTCGAGGCGGCGGAGGTCGCGCTGGCGCCCTATGGCGACCTGGGCCTGGCGCGGTCGGTGCGAAGGCTTCGCTCGCAGCTCGCGGGCGCGTTTGGGCAGCCAGCCGCTGCCCCTGTCTTCGACGGTCCCAAGGATTGCTCCTCCACCTCGGTGTCGCAGTCGATGGTCGAGTGCTTGATCACCGCCATTCAGCAGCAGCGGCGCTGCCGCATCTCGTACCGCGCACGCTTCACGGACGCCTCACGGGTGCACGAGGTCGAGCCGCACTCGGTCTTTCTCGGAGGCGGGCTCCTATACCTGCTGGCACGGGTCCCACCGCACCGTGGCCCCACGACGTTCGCCGCGCACTTGATCGAGTCGGTCGAGGTCATGGACGCAAAGTTCCAGAGACGGTCCTGGAGGCGCACAGGCTTCCGCGTGTTCGACGAAGAGCCTCGAGCAGTGGCCGTGCGCTTCTCTTCCGAGGTTGCGCCGTTCATTGCCGAGCGCGTCTGGCATCCCTCGCAACGACTTCGCCACCTCCGGGACGGTGGACTCGTCTTTCGTGCCCGGTTGAGCGGCAAGTACGAGTTTCTGGGTTGGGTGCTCTCGTGGAGCCCCTTCGCTGAACTCCTCTCCCCGGCGGACTGGCGACAGACGCTTTCGGAGCGCGCATCCGGTACCGTTGCAATCCACAAGCTGAAGAGCCGCAGGAGCGGCCTTCCTTCACTGCCTTGAGTTGGTCGTCGATGACCCATCACCGGAGACCCCCATGTCGAAGCGCTCCAAGACCCGACCCGTGACGCTGGACCAGGTGCTGGACGCCTGGGAGCCCGACTATCGCAAGGCGGCGGAGAAAGACCGCTATGAGGCTGTCGGCGAAGCACTGATCTTTCTCGTAACCGCTGCACGGACACCGTCTGGCGCCAAGCGCGGTCTCTGGCCAGGATG
>CAZAIE010001240.1:0-2424 GCA_964485035.1 uncultured Myxococcaceae bacterium
CAGCCCCCGGCGGACGGCGTGACCGGCGGCTTCCGCGGCGTGCGGACGTGCGTGCGAAGAGATGGAGCTCGGAGAAGTGGAGTCCGACAAGGAAGAGCGGGGCAGTTGTCGCAGGGGGCCGGGGGATGAATCCCCCGTCTCTATTTGGGACGGATGGATCTCGAGGGCAAGCCGGCTGAAGCCGGCTGAACTCTTGAACACAGACCGCCCAGCCCGCTTCAGCGGGCTTCATCCGAGCTCGGTCCATTCCAGATAGAGCCGGGGCGCTTCAGCCCCCGGCGGACGGCGTGACCGGCGGCTTCCGCGGCGTGCGGACGTGCGTGCACAATCGCGGCAAGGTTTGACGAGAGCCGAGGCACTTTCCGCTCGGGTCGAAGTCCAGGACGACATGGCCACAGCCGACCAGGCAAAGGCGCTCATCCAGAGCCACTCGGACGGGGACGACACCCGCTTCCTGGCGATTGC
This sequence comes from uncultured Myxococcaceae bacterium, assembly GCA_964485035.1. Taxonomy (GTDB): domain Bacteria; phylum Myxococcota; class Myxococcia; order Myxococcales; family UBA5297; genus CAZAIE01. Next base: position 466 of record CAZAIE010001240.1, read on the forward strand.
TCTGCAGGTCGCCGCCCAGGCAGCCAAGAGCGGGCACGTGAAGTTTGCGCAAGAACTGCGCGATCTGGTCGACAAGGCCAGGGAGGGAGCCAAGGCCCCAGCGGCGACGGCCAAGACCATCCCCCTGGCCCAGCCACGAGGCGAACTCGCCGGCCTCCTCAGCGTCGGGTATCCGAAGCTCCGCCTCAGCGACATGGCGCTCGACGGGAAGGTTCGTCAACGAATCGAGCGAGTGCTGGTCGAGCAACGGGAGCGCGCCCGGATCCGCGAGCACGGCTTCCACCCTGTCCGTCGCCTGCTGCTTCTTGGGCCTCCGGGAACGGGGAAGACGATGACGGGGGCGGTCCTGGCCGGGGAGCTCGGGCTGCCGTTGTTCACCATCCAGCTCGACGGGCTCATCACGAAGTTCATGGGCGAGACCGCCGCGAAGCTGCGTCTTGTGTTCGACGCGATACAGCAGACCCGGGCTGTCTACCTGTTCGACGAGTTCGACGCGCTCGGTGGCGAACGCGCATCGAGGAACGACGTCGGCGAGATTCGCCGCGTCCTCAACTCCTTCCTCCAGTTCCTCGAACTCGACGACTCGGAAGGCCTCATCCTCGTCGAGTTCGAGGCAATCCAATGCTGGGAGCTTGCGATCCCCAGCCTGGAGCACGTGGCGAAGGATCCATCCAAGCGAATGCGCTCACGGTCGGTGCGCACACCGATCGCGCGCTCATCCAGGACCAGCGCTGGAAGAGCTGGGAGCCGCTCGCGCAGCCCGGTGACCTCTCACCGTTCAGCCGTACGTCGGTGGGATTCGAAGCGACCTGGCCGACCAAGCCGGACGTCGTCGCCGAGGGTGGCAATGCGGGAGTCAACGGCAAGGGAGAGGTCGAGCATCCGATCACCGACCTCCTGCTCCTGACGACGCACTCCCGGCCGAGCGAGAAGCTGTTCGTCTACACCAACGGGACCAGTGCGGCCTGCGCCCAGGTGGCCCGCCTGTGCGCCCGAATCGCGGGCGAGTACCCCGAGTACTGGCCGGAGACGATTCGTGCGCTCGTCGTTCACAGCGCTCGATGGACCCGGGGCATGAACACCCACCTGAACGCCGCTGGGGACAGCAAGCGTGAGCGATCCCTGTTGGTCCGGCGGTACGGGTACGGGGTTCCGACGATCGAGAGGGCCTTGAGGAGTGCGAGCGACGCGTTGACGCTCGTGGCGCAGGATGTCCTCCGACCGTTCAAGGACTCAAAGCTGCGCGAGATGCGGATACACGAACTGCCGTGGCCCAAGGCCGAGCTCGAAGCCCTCGGGGAGGCGCCGGTCCAGCTTCGCGTGACGCTTTCGTACTTCGTCGAGCCGAACCCAGCGCGCCGGGGATGGCAGAAGCGTCACCGGTACCAGTCGCACGCCCTTCGCTTCGACGTGAAGCGGCCCTTCGAGTCCATCGATAGTTTTCGAAAGCGCTTGAACCTGCAGGCGCTCGAGGAAGAGGAGGACCGACCGGGCACTGCCGCCGACTCGGGCTGGTACCTCGGGGTTCAGGCCCGCAATCGCGGGTCTCTCCACTCCGACATTTGGACAGGGACGGCAGCGGACCTCGCCGAGCGCGGAGCGATCGCCGTGTATCCCGTGACCGGATGGTGGAAGGAGCAGCCGAAGCGCGACCGCAGTGAGCATGGCGCGCGGTACGCGCTGCTCGTTTCCATCGAGACCCCCGCCGTCGCCACGGACATCTGGACTCCGGTGGCGCAAGAGGTCGGCATTCCTACTGAGGTGGCCGCCATCGAGGTGTAGTGGGGCCAACGGCTTCCGCGGCGTGACCGGCGGCTTCCACGGCGTGACAGACGGTTTCCGCGGCGTGACGGACGGCTTCCGCGGCGCGGCGGGTGGTCGCGGAGGCGCGGCGGGTGGTCCCGGAGTCGCGGCGGGTGGTCGCGGAAGCGCGGCGGGTGGTCGCGGAACCGCGGCAGG
>CAZAIE010001241.1:0-2424 GCA_964485035.1 uncultured Myxococcaceae bacterium
TTCTCCAGGTCCGCGCCCAGCGGCGCGTGCGAACCCTCGACCAGGGCCACCAGCGCCCGGTCGTCGCGGTGGCTCAGCGAGAGCGTCACCGGCAGCGCGCCCTCGCCCGCGACCAGCGCGTACGGCGCGCCGTCGGGGTCGGGCGCGATGGTGACCGCCTCGGAGGGGACCTCGCGTCCCTGGGCCCGCAAAAAGGCCCGGCACAGCTCCTTGGCGGCCCACCGTCCCAGCAGCCACTCCTGCTGGCGGCGGGGCGTGCGCAGGCGGCCGAAGAACACCCGCTCCGGGGCGGACAACAGTCCGGGGGGCGGCGCTCCGGCCGCCACGCCCGGGTGCTCCCGGGCGCAGCGCAGGTCCCAGTGGATCACGCCTCGGCCCCTCCCAGGCCAGCGCGCAGCGGCTGCACCAGGTCGTCGGGCAGGCCGTTGGGGAGCGCCGAGGTGCGGTAGCCGGTGAGCTCCAGGTAGACCCGGCCCTGGTCGTCGCAGACGCGGGCGTCGAAGCAGAGCTCGCCGCCCTCGGCGCGCGGGGTGACCTCCGCGTGCACCTTCACGTCCTCGCGCAGCGGGGCGTGGGTGACGATGCGGTCGATGGCCGCGGGCAGCGCCAGCCGCCCGGTCTTGGCGATCTCGTAGACCCCAGCCGCCTGCAGCACCATCTCGATCACCCGGGGCGCGAGCACGGTCGCGGCGCCCTCGCGGCCCAGCGCCGGGGGCAGGTCGGCGCGCAGGGTGCTGCGCACCGAGTGGGCGCAGAGCTGCACGTCGTCCAGCACCTGGTACGCGGGGCCGTGGAAGAAGATGCGGTAGATGGCCTCGTTGCTCACCGGGCGGTGGCCGTTGAGCGCCAGCGGCTCGCAGAGGACCTGCGCGGGGGCGTCGCGGACCAGCCGGACCTTGCCGGAGAAGTGCCGGGACTCGGCCTGCTCGCCGGTGGCCAGCGCGCGGGTGGAGGTGAGGGTGAGCTCGGCGACCACGTCCTCGCCCTCGCGCCGCAGCACCGCGCGGAAGATGCCGGAGCGGGGCTGGTGGCGGTAGTACTTCATCGGCTGCTCGAAGCGCACCGCCTCGAGGCTGCCGATGTGGTGCTCGGGCAGCAGCGCCCGGGCCACCTCGGCGAAGCCCTCCAGGCCCATCACCCCGGGGAGCACCGGCACCCCGTCGATGGCGTGGTCGCGCAGGAACGGCTCCTGCGCCGGGTCGAGCAGGGTCTCGATGGCGAGGCCGCCGTAGAGGTCCATGCCCAGCACCCTGCCGAGCATCGGCAGGCGCTGGTCCAGCCGCGCGGCGACGGCCTGGAGGTCGAGCCCGCCGTCGGGCTCCTTGCCCTGCACCAGCATGCCCAGGTTGCCGCCCACGACCAGCTCGCCGCGGTGAGCGGCCTCCAGCTCGTGGCGGATGACGGGGAGGCCCTCGGCGGGGTCGAGCATGTCGATGCCGGCGCGGCGCATCATCTCGGGGATGCTCCCGCGGGTGGCCATGCCCATGCCGCCCCAGGCCGTCCAGTCGATGGCCAGGGTGCGGGTCTGCGGGCGCGAGCGGCCGAGGCCGAGCATCGCCTTGCAGAGGAAGTCGTTGGCCGAGGAGTAGTCGGTCTGCCCGCCGTTGCCGAAGCGCCCGGCCACGGACGAAAAGCCGACGATGGCCCCCACGTCCATGCCGCTGGCGGCGCGCAGCAGGTTGCACAGGCCCAGGACCTTGACGTCGAAGACCCGGTCGAACTCCTCCTGCGGCTTGTCGGCCAGGAAGCGGCTCTTCTCCAGGCCGGCGGCGTGCAGCACCACGTCGATGTGGCCGTGGGCGACGCGGATCTCCTCGACGATGGCGGCCATCGCCTTGGGGTCGCGCACGTCCACCGGGCGGTACTGCACCTTCCCGCCCGCCTGCTCCACGCCGTGGATGGCGGAGAGCACCGCGGCGTCGCGCTCGAGGCCGGCGATGACCCTCTCCACCTGCGCCGGGGTCACCCGCTCGCCGCCCTTCTTCATGCGCTCGAAGAGGTCGCGGCGCAGCCCGTCGCGGTCGGAGAGGCGCGCGAGGTCGGGGTTCTTGGCGTCGGGCAGCGGGGCCAGGTCCAAAAGCCAGAAGGTGCCGCGCGAGGTGGTGGCCAGGTCGCGGACGATGGCGCTGGTGATGCCGCCCGCGGCGCCGGTGACCAGGAAGACCTGCTCGGCGTTCAGCGGCGACACCCGCTCGGTCGGCCACGGGGTGGCGACGAGGCCGATGCCGTGCCGCGATTGCAGGCAGTGGCCCACCTCGACCACGCCCGGGTCGCGCAGGGTCTCGGCCACCAGCGTCTCGGCGAGCGACTGGGCGGGCACGTCGGCGGCGAAGTCCACCACCTTCGCCAGCATCGGCGGGCACTCGCGGCCCAGGGCCTTGACGAAGCCGCAGATGGCCCCGGCGAACGGCGTCGCGGTGGGCG
>CAZAIE010001242.1:0-2416 GCA_964485035.1 uncultured Myxococcaceae bacterium
CTCTTATCATGCCAATCGAATGCGAGATGCAGCAGCGATCCGGCGACCAAAGCTTGGAAGAGACCGACCAGCCACGTGAGTTGCACTTCCGCGAAGAAGTACTCACCCGCCGAATAGCCGATCGCGGTGAAACTCGAAATAAGCAGCAGCACGCCTGCCGCAGTACGCCAACCAAAGCGCGGCGCGAGGGTCCACCAAACGAATAGCCCCTCCGGCAAACGGTGGGCGATGATCGCCCAGGCGATCAAGGGTGCACCGGTCGCCGACCCGCCCGCGTCGCCCGCCCCGGCTGCTGCCGAGGCTCCCGCCGCTCCCCCGGTCACGGCGCCTGCGGCCGAGGCAGGCAAGCCCTGAATCCGATGGCCGCCGAGTTCCCCCAGGCCGACGTCACCGTGGACACCTCCGGCCGCTTCTGCCCGGTGCCGATCCTCGAGGTCGCCAAGGCGGTGAAGGGGCTGCAGCCCGGCCAGGTGGTCCAGGTCGTCGCCACCGACCCCGGCGTGGAGGCCGACCTGCCGGCGTGGTGCAAGGCGACGCGCAACCCGCTCGTGGCGCTGGTCCGCGACGGCGCGAGCTACCGGATCTTCGTGCGGCGCGGGGCCCTGAACCCCTGAACCAGAGAGGCGGCACATGGAAGGCGAAGGCACCCCGAAGCGCAAGGTGAAGGCCATCGGACTGCTCTCGGGCGGGCTCGACTCCACGCTCGCCCACCGCGTGGTGAAGGACCTGGGCGTGGAGGTGAAGGCGGTGACCTTCTACACCGGCTTCTGCATCGTGGAGACGCAGCGCAGGCTGGGGCGCACGCGCAAGGACGGCACCGTGCCGCGCAACGACGCGCTCCACGCGGCGGCCGGGCTCGAGACCGAGGTCGACTTCGTGGACATCTCGGGGCGCGAGTACCTCGACATGATCTGCCACCCCAAGTACGGCTACGGCTCGAACGCCAACCCCTGCATCGACTGCCGCATCTTCATGTTCAAGAAGGCCAAGGAGATCATGGAGCGCGAGGGCGCCGACTTCGTCTTCACCGGCGAGGTGCTGGGCCAGCGTCCCAAGAGCCAGCGGCGCGACCCCATGAAGCTCATCGAGACGCAGTCGGGGATGACCGGGCGCGTGCTGCGGCCGCTCTCGGCGCAGCTTCTCGACCCCACCGAGCCCGAGAAGCAGGGCCTCATCGACCGTAGCCGGCTGCTCGCCATCTCCGGGCGCTCGCGCAAGCCGCAGATGGAGCTGGCGACGAAGCTGGGCGTGAGCGACTACCCGCAGCCCGCCGGCGGCTGCTGCTTCTTGACCGACGAGGCGTTCGGCCGCAAGTTCCACGACCTGCTCGACCGCCGTCCCGACCGCCACCTGGAGCAGGAGGAGGTGGTGCTGCTGGCCACCGGGCGCCACTTCCGCCTCTCGCCGCAGGCGAAGCTGGTGGTGGGACGCAACGAGGGCGAGAACTCGCTCCTCGGCCAGTACGCGGTCCCGCCCCGCTATCGGCTGGAGGCCGCGGGGCTCATGGGCACGGTGGGGATCGTCGAGGGCGAGCCCAGCGAGGCCGACCGCCTCACCGCCTCGCGCATCGTCGCGCGCTACGGAAAGGGCAAGGACCTGCCCCGCGTCACCGTGGAGTGGCGCCTGGGCGAAGAGGTCCGTCACCGCCTGGAGGTGGAGCCGTTCCACGCCGAGGCCGACTTCGACCCGCTGCGCATCTGACCGAGTGAGTGGGCCGGCTCAGCCGGTCCAGAACATCGGCTCCCGCTCGGTGGTGAACGAGTGGATGGCCTGCCGGTGCTCGTCGGCCATCTCGGTGAACTCGATGCCCATGCCGGGGAAGACGTCCGGGTGGGCGTCGTTGTACTCGCGGACCCAGCGGACGACGCCGTGCCCCTCCACCGCGGTGCCGTTGGGCAGGGTGAAGTTCAGCTCCACCTCGGTGCCCTGGTCGCAGACGTTGCAGGTGGCGATGAAGATGCCACCGTCCGACAGGTCGGAGGAGAAGCCGTTGTAGAAGTTCGACTCCGAGGAGAGCGTGACCTCGGTCTTGAGCGCGACGCGCTGGAAGCGCCGCTTGTTCTGCGTCTCCGCGGTCTGGGTCGAGGTGACCAGCGTCGGGGCCACCCGCGGTGCCGGGGGCGGCGTCGGCGGGGCGGCGGTCTTCGCCTGTTCCGCGGCCTGCTGGGCCTGCTTGTCCGCCTCGGCGATCGTCACGGCCTTCGCGCGGATCTCCTCGATCTGCCGGCGCACGGAGAGGAGGGTCTCCTCGGTCGACGCGAGCGCCTCCTCCCGCTGGCTGGCGAGCTGCTGCTCGGCCTCGAGGGCGGTCTTGCGCGCGTCGATGGCGGCCCGCCGCAGCTCGTTGGCCTTCAGCCGCTCGGGGAGGGGCTCGGTCTTCGCGGAGGGCGGGGCAGGGAAGCGCTTGAGCGCCTCG
>CAZAIE010001243.1:0-2414 GCA_964485035.1 uncultured Myxococcaceae bacterium
GAGAAGAACGCGAAGAGCTGCTCCTCGCCCAGCGTGTCGTCCAGCTCGATGCTCCCCGGCAGCTCGCTCTTGCTGGCGCCGAGCGGGGCGGCGGCCTGGCCCTCGGGCGGGTAATACAGGCTCACCTGCTTCGCGCCGTCGATGGAGGCCACGGTGACGTAGGGGCCCGACCCGGCGAGCTCGACCACGAACCGGATGCGGTCGCCGGGCTTGAGCCGGGTGCCCTCCTTCACCTGGAAGACCGCCTCGCCACGAGCGGCGAACACCTGCAGCACCGGCCCGCCCTTGATGCGCAGGTCCGGGTCCTCGACGGCCACCGTGCCTGGGCGCGCGACCACCAGCGCCAGGGCCGCGGCGGCGCCGACTGCGACGGTGAGCGGGACCGCTGCCTTCCACCACCGGGAAAGGCGCGCCAAAGGAGACGACGCGAGCACCCGGGCCTCGACCTTCGGGAGGGTACGGGGGAGCACCGAGGCGGCGAACTGTTGCTGCTCGGCCTGCAGCTCCTCCAGGGCCCCGCGGCACCGGGGACAGGCCTCGAGGTGGGCGCGGGCGGCGGCGTCCTGGTCCGCCGAGAGGGAGGAGAGCAGCAGCAGGTCCAGGGTGAGGGACGAGAGGTGGCCGCGGTCGTTGGTCGGGGCGCTCATGACTTCTCTCCCTCCGCCTTGGCCGGGCCGCGCAGGAAGGCCCGCGCCCGCTCGGCGAACTCGCCCAGCCGGTTGATCACCGTGCGCCGGGAAACCCCCAGCACCTCGGCGATCTGCGTCTGCTCGAGGCCGTCCACCCAGTAGAGGAGGGCGGGGGCCTGGAGCTTCTCGGGGACGCTCTGCAGGGCGCGCAGGCAGGAGTCGCGGTCGGCGAGGGCGTCCTCGGCGTGGTCGCCCGGCTTCTCCGGCAGCTCCGCCACCGGCTCCGCCTGCCCCGACCGGTCGCGCACCGCGTTGAGGCAGTAGTTGGTGGCGATGCGGTAGACCCAGCGCAGCGCGGCCTCGTCGTCGGGCGCCTCGTCGATGTGTCTGAGCACCCGCACGAAGACCTCCTGGGTCGCGTCCTCGGCGAGCGTCTCGTCGCGCAGGATTCGCCTGCACCGCGAGTACACGGCGGGACCGAAGCGGCGGTACAGCGCTGCCAGGCGTGCGTCGTCCATGGTTCCCGGGGTGCCGGCGCCTGGGTCGTTCTACCTGCCTGACCCGGGAGCCGAGCGCGAAGTGCAAGCGGCCGCACGATAGCTGGGCGCGTCCCGCTTGGGGAGCGCGTTCGGGCGGGTTCCCGGAAGACGCCCAACCGGTATAGAACCTTCACGCGCTCCGGCGCCCGCCATGCCCGCCACCTACGGCTACCCCCTGGGATTCCTGGTCTTCTTCGCGTTCGTCGTGGGGGCGTGCGTGGGGAGCTTCCTGAACGTCGTCATCGCGCGGGTGCCCTACGGGGACTCGGTGGTCTGGCCGCCGTCGCACTGCATGTCGTGCGGCACGGCGATCAAGCCCTTCCACAACGTGCCCATCCTCTCGTGGTTCGTGCTGCGGGGCCGGTGCCGGACCTGCCTCGCGCCCTTCTCCATCCGCTACGCGGTGATCGAAGCGGCCTTTGGCGTCGTGTGCGGCTTCGCGGTGCTGCGGCACGGCTTGAGCCTCCCCGCGCTGCAGGAAGTGGCGCTGATGGGCTTCCTCGTCCCGCTCTCGGCGATGGACCTGGACCACTGGATCCTCCCGCGCGAGCTGACCTGGCCGGGGGTGGTGGTGGGGCTCTCGCTGGCGCTCGTGGCGGGCGCAGGCGAGGCAGCGGGCATCGAAGGCGAGGGAGCCTGGGCCGCCGGGCGGGCGCTCCTGGCCTCGCCGTTCGGCGACCGGCTGCTGGCGGCGGCGCTGGGCTACACGTCGCTGCTGCTCGTGGGCTTCATCGGGGAGCGCGTGTTCCACAAGGACGCGATGGGCGGGGGCGACACCGTGCTGCTCGCGCTGATCGGGGCGTTCTTGGGGACCCGGGCGCTCCTCCCGGTGATCCTGCTCTCGTCGGTGCAGGCGGTGGCCGTGGGCTACCCGCTGATGCTGCTGCGTCGGCGCGGAGTCTCAGAGGAGCCGTCCGAGCCCGAAGCCGAGTCCGATCCGACAGTTGATCCGGCGGTCGAGCCGAAGGCGGACGAGGACGACGACGACTGGGAGCCGGACCCGCACCACGTGCCGTACGGTCCGTTCCTGTCGCTGGCGGCGGCGGAGATCCTCTACTTCACGCACCTGCCCGACGTGCTGTTCCCCATGCGGCTGTCCTGGCTGTTCGGGTAGGGCCTCTCCCTCCAACCCCCCCCCAGAACGACGCCGCCCTGCCGCGCCGGAGGGCGGGGCAGGGCGAGGACGTCGACCGGCGAGCAGCCGGACCGAGGCGCTGCGGACTACTAGTTCTTCACCGACATCATC
>CAZAIE010001244.1:0-2413 GCA_964485035.1 uncultured Myxococcaceae bacterium
GCCCGGGGGCCTCGATGCCGCCGCGCGCTCCGGCGCCGACGTTGATGGGGTGGATGCCCAGCTCCCGGAAGACCTGCGCGCACAGCGGACACGGGTAGAGCAGGATGACGGCGTTCTCGTGTGACGAGAGCCAGGCCCCGTCGCGGAACCACTGGCGCAGCTCGAAGCGCACCTCGGCAGGGGCGAGCGGCTGCCGGTTTCGCTTCCAGCGCGCCCGGCGGATCCACGCGTCGAGCGACTCGCCGCCGCTGCGCCGCTCGTCGACGAGGGCCCAGCTCCGGGCTGGTAGCCCCGCGAGGAAGTCCACGACGGGCTCGAAGGGCACCTCCCAGGGCTCGAGCCGTGCGAGCAGGTCCAGGACGCGCACGACCCATCGGGGATCGGAGCTGTGGGCGAGGTAGTGCCAGGGCGCGGGGTGGAAGCGGGGCCAGCGCGAGCCCTGCTGCATCCGGTGGCTGCCGAGTCGGGCGCCCTCTGGCGGTAGAGGTGTCGAGGTGAGCAGCAGCTGCGTCCGCTCGCGTCCGTCCAGTCTCGACAGCAGCGCCTCGACCGCAGGGGACTTCGTTGCTCCCAGGTGGAGTGCGAGCGGCATCGCCGGGTGCGCGGGGTCGTTCGCGAAGAGCGCTTCGAAGCGGGCACGTCGCGCGAGCGGAGTGTGGCACCAGCGCGAGTCGTCGGGGATGCGGTCCCAGTACAGCAGCTCGTAGACCCCGCCCTCGATGGCCGAGAGGTCCCGGCCGTGGAGCCTCAGCGCGGCCTTCACGTACCGGTCGAGGAAGTCGCGATCCAGGCCGAGATCGTAGAGGCGCAGGAAGACGTCGTACTCCAGCGCCACCAGCTCGTTGACCGAGAGCTGCTTCGCGAGCTGTGGCGCTATCTGCGAGACCGGCAAGCGCCGGCGGTGGGCCTCGACCAGCAGCCGCCACGCCGGCCACCAGTGCCGCGTGCGGCCCACGAACCACTCGCCCCGCGTCAGCTCACCGTCGAGGAAGGCGGCGAGCCGGCCGGTGCTGGAGGGCAGCGCCCGGTCGCGCAGCCGCTCGCTCATCTCGTGCCAGTTCACCGTCTCGCGCGAAGCGCGCCGCAGCACCTCCAGCTCCAGCTCGGACAGCTCCTCGGGGAGCCGGGGGCGTCGGGGCGGCTCGGACTTCGGGAAGGTGCGCTCGACCAGGAAGTAGACGAGGTCGCGTCGGTCGAAGCCGGCCATCGGCGAGTCCTCGGACTGGGCGTCGATGCCCTCGAAGATCGCGCGCAGCGTGGCAGGACGGAGCGGACCGGGCAGTCCGCGCATGGCGTCGAACGCCATGATCGCCAGGCGCTCCGTTAACGGGAACCCACGCTCGCAGCGGCCAGCGGAGATGGCGCGGTCCAGCTCGTCGCGCACGCGGTCGGTTGGAGCCGCCTTCGTCCAGCAGAGGGCGAGCGCCGCGGCGAGCGACTCCAGGCTCCCCGGTCGGCTCCGGTCGAGGAGCGCGTTCAAGGCGGGCTCGATGCGCACGTCCGGTCGCGAGAGGGCGCAGAGGGCGAGCGAGAGCGCGGCAGAAGCGGCGACGTGCCGCCCCGGGTCGAGGAGGCGGGCGATCAGCGCAGGCACCGCGCGGGCGTGGAAGGACGGGAAGAAGCCGAGCAGGCCGGCGGTCGCGGCGCGCAGTCGCGGGGACGGCTCGTCGAGGAGCCGCGCGAGCCTGGGCAGCGCGCGCTCGATGGCGCGGTAGGTGCCGGACCAGAGCGGCTCCCGCTCCCGCTCAGCGAGCTTCTCCAGCGTCCAGGGCGAGCGGAACTCGAACGCGGTCGCGAGGTAGGTGAGGAAGTCGACGAGCGCGTCGCGGTCTCCCGTGCGCTTCGAGAGCGCTGCCTGGATGACGAACGGCGTGGCCTCCACGCACCCGGGCCAGTGCGAACCCTGGTGGATGATGGAGAGCGAGAGCGCGCGGAGCGCAGCGCGGCGCGTCTTCGGCGAGCGGCTCGAGAGCGCGCGCAGGTGGCGTGGGGTGTCGGTGGCCTCGCCATAGGCGTGGCTCAGCTCGGACCAGCGGACCTGTTCGAGTCGCTTGGGCATGGGGCCGTGAGCGTACTCCGCCGTCGCCCAGTGCCCATGACTCCTGGCCCTCGCGAAGGGCCGGATCCGGCGGACCGGCGCGAGCGAGTAGGAGCAAACGATGGCTGGTCACCTCCGACAGCGAATCGGCTGCTACCAGACCTTCAAGGAGTCGACGAACCCCGGTGCGTACAGCCGGTAGTCTCGTGCCTCAATCGCTGCCAGGGCGCTCTCCATGAGCTTCCGGCGGTCGGGAGAGGCGCTCGCGACGCGCTGTTGAATGGCCTGTTTGCACTCGGGTGTCTGCAGCAGCGCCAGGGCAAACCAATAGGCGTTTGGCGGAGCCGCAGACGAGCACGAGGTTCACCCGTCCGG
>CAZAIE010001245.1:0-2404 GCA_964485035.1 uncultured Myxococcaceae bacterium
GCCCAGAAGCCCGCGGCCACGCCGCCCTCACGCCGCGCGACGCTCCTGGGCGCGGACTACTCCGCGACGCTCGAGCCGGACGCGGGCTTCTGGGCCACCAGGTCGCGCAGGGTGGCGTAGGGCAGCGTGACCTCGGCCGTGGGTGGCAGCGCGGGCGGGGGCTGCGCCGCGTGCACCGGGGTCGGGACGCCCACGAAGAGCACGAGCAGCGTGGTGGCAATCGCCGCGGGACCGGCGAGCGACGGCGCCGCGGCCCGGCTGCGCCAGAGCGAGACCATCGCCGGGACGGCGGCGACCACGCCCAGAAAGCCGGTGAAGGCGTTCAGCCCGAGCAGGACCGCGAAGAGCAGCGCGGCGGCGTTCGAGTAGCGCAGGGCGCGGTGCCACGCGCGGGCGAGCCGCGAGCCGGCCGGGAGCGGGCGCAGGAAGAGCGAGAGCACCAGCGAGAACCACGCGCCCAGGAACAGCCCGGTCGCGGCGCGGCCATGCGTCCCCAGCAGGAAGTGCCCCACCCCGAGGACGCCGGCGAGGAACAGGCCGGACACGAGCAGCGCCCGCGGCGCGGCCGGCCTGCGCCGCCCCGCGCCCGAGAGCCAGAGCGCCAGCGCGAAGCCCAGGCCCAGCGCCAGCCAACGCACCGGCGTCGCCACCCGGCGGTCGACGTACACCGCGCGCAGGTGCGGCTGGTCGCCCTCGAGCAGCGAGCGCTTGAACACGTACGCGCGCCCCACCAGCGGGAGGCTCACCCGTGGATAGGACTTCGCTGCCTGGCTCTTGCCCGCCTCCTCCTCGAAGGCGAAGCGCTTGCTCAAGGAGCCGCCGCCGGCCAGCGCCTCGCCCGTGCCCAGACCGAGGTCCAGCGCGGCGTGCGGGCCGGACCAGAGGTGCTGCAGGCGGCGGAACACGCCGTAGCGCAGGTACGAGGCCTGGGTGAGGTTCCCGGCGAAGTGCAGCGGATCGACGCGGGAGGGCAGGTACACGGTCCAGACGACGTTCATCACCCCCAGGTCGGTTGCGGGGACGTCGAACTCCACGGCGCCGGCGAGACCGGGGGTGCGGTTCTTGCGCGAGTAGACCAGCTCCACCGGGAAGGCGGTCTCCAGGTCCGACGCGCCGGGCGCGGTGTCGAGCCGGGGGATGACCAGGATCTGGCCCACCTGCGCCTGCTCGTTGCCCTGGAAGAGCGCCTTGTTCGCCGTGACGATCGACCGCCACTTGGAGGCGTCGTGGTAGTAGGTCAGCGCCAGGTCGCTGAGCGACCAGCCCTCCTCCACCTGATGCACGGCCAGGGTGTCGCCGCTGCCCACGTCGCGGCTCTTCACCAGCGGCAGCGCCACCTTCCCGCCCTCGAAGACCGGGTTGACCGACTCGCCGGAGACGAAGCTCGCCCAGAGCAGCGCGCCCTCGGGGAGGGTGATGGTCAGGTAGGGCTTGAGGTTGTTCTTCACCAGGAAGGTGGCCTTCACCACCTCCTCGCCCTCCTCGGTGAGCACGCTGGTGAAGTACGCGGCGTCGATGGTGGCCTGCGGCAGCGCGACGGTCGCGTGGCGGGCGATGCGCACCGAGCCGGAGAAGCCCTCGCCCGAGTGGCGCCACGCGAGGGTGAAGGGCAAGGTCACGCCGCGCAGCAGGTGGGCGGGCAGGTGCTTCACGTCCACGGCCTCGCCGCCCTGCACCTGCTCCGCGGCGACCGAGACCGGCGACTCGGCCGAGACCGCGAGGAAGGCGCGCTGCTCGGCGACGTCCTGGGCGGAGAGGACCGGGAGCGCGGCGACGTCGGCGGGCTTGGGCAGCTCGAAGGTGAGCTGCAGCGCCACGCGGCCGCGCTGGGCGCGCGCGAAGGTGGCCACCAGGCGCTTGCCCTCGGACGTGGACTCCACGGACCAGTGCGCGAGGTCCCTGGCCTCGGCGCCGAGCAGCTCCATCGCCTGGGGCAGGGCCACCTGGACGCGGTCGCGGCTGCCGCCGGTGATCTGGAACTCGAAGGTGGAGCGGCCGAAGGTGGTGCCCTCGGAGAAGGTGACGTAGGTGAACGACTCGGCGCTCACGCGGGCGGGGGTCGAGAGCGTGCGGGCGCCGGTCCAGTCGAAGGCGACGGAGTCGGCCGGGGGAGTCGTGGTCTCGAGGATCGTCGCGCCGCGCTCGGAGCGGCTCACCTGGTGCACCGCGGGGTCGGCCCGTGCCGTCGTTCCAGGAAGGCGCAGGCTCCAGGTCGCGGCGGTGGGGGTGGAGAAGCCGAGGCGGACCTGCTCGCCCGAGGACGGTGCCAGCACCAGCTCGGCCTGCAGGGCGTGCTCGCCCGCGCCCCGGGCCAGGAGGACGAGGTTCCCGCCCTCCTGGGCGAGCGCCGCCGGCTTGCCGTCGAGCGTGGCGCGGCGGACGGCCACGGGGGTGCGCCAGAGCG
>CAZAIE010001246.1:0-2396 GCA_964485035.1 uncultured Myxococcaceae bacterium
CGGTGACCCTCGCCCCGCCCCGGGTGGACCGCTCGGTGGTCACGCAGGTGCTGCTGCGCGACCCCACCTCGCTCGCCGCGACGCAGCTCGACCGCTACCGCCAGTCCGACGGCATCGTGGACATCCTCTGGGTGGTGGACACCACGGGGTCGATGGCCAACCAGCGCACCTCGCTGGCCGACAACTTCGACCACTTCATCGAGACCCTGGTCCGGCTGCGCTGCCAGTTCCAGATCGGCGTGACCTCCTCGGACATGTCGCGCACCGGGGAGCGCGGCGCGCTGCGCGGCACCACCAAGATCATCACCAACGCCACCAAGAACCCCCGCGAGGTCTTCCGGGCGAACACCACCTTCCCGGCCTCGCGCAAGCGCTGGCAGCAGTCGTTCCGGGCCATGGAGGCGGCGCTCACCGACAAGAGCCTCTCCACCAAGCCGGGCGACCCCAACTACGGCTTTTTGCGCCCCCACGCGGCGCTGGCGGTGATCGCCGTGTCCGACGGCGAGGACTCCTCCTACGGCGGCCCGGCCTACTACGCGCGGCTGCTGCGCACCGTGAAGGGCCCCGGGTACGAGAACCTCACCAGCTTCTCCACCATCGCCGGCACGCTCCCCGACGGCTGCTACCCGCCTGGCGAGGAGACCTTCTTCGGGTCCAAGGCCGCGCCGGCGTTCCGGCTGACCGACGTCGCCCGGCGCACCGGCGGCGTGGTGGCCTCCATCTGCGATGAGGGGTTCGAGAACTCGCTGGTGCGCATCGCCTCGGCGCTGAACACCTTGAAGCGCATCTTCCCGCTCTCGCTGAAGCCCGACCCGGCGACCATCTACGTCACCGTGGACGGCAGCCCGGTGAAGGCGCACCCGGTGCTGGGCTGGGAGTACCGCGAGGAGATCAACAGCATCGCCTTCGCAGGCGACTACGTGCCCCCGCCCGGCTCCACCGTGCAGATCTTCTACGCCATCGCCGAGGGCACCTGACCATGTCCCCGGCCCGCCCTGCGCTCCTGCTCGTCCTTCTGGCCCTGGCCGGGTGCGCGCGCACGCAGCTCTCCTCGCAGTGCCCGGACCACTTCGCCGCCGAGGATGGCCGCTGCATCTGCGCCGACGAGTCGGCCTGCCCGGTGGGCCACGTCTGCCGCGCCGGCGTGTGCGAGTGCAACGACAGCGTCTGCTGCCCCGAGGGTTACGCCTGGGACCGCACCCTGCTCCAGTGCGTCTGCGGCGCGAGCGCCTGCTGCCCCAAGGACCACGTCTTCGAGACCGCGACCTCGCAGTGCGCCTGCGCCGCCGAGAGCTGCTGCCCCGACGAGTTCGCCTTCGACCCCGTCTCCGCGCGCTGCCGCTGCGCGAAGAGCAGCTGCTGCCCCCAGGGCTTCGTCTACGACGAGGAGAAGCAGGGGTGCCGGTGCAACGCGGACGCCTGCTGCCCCGCGGACTTCGACTTCGACCCCAAGGCGAAGCAGTGCGTCTGCGCGCAGGACCGCTGCTGCCCGCCCGACTACGAGTACGTGACCGAGCTGCGGGCCTGCGTGTGCGCCGGGGCTGCGTGCTGCCCGGCCGGCTTCGTGCGCGACGAGGTGCTGGACCGCTGCGTCTGCACCGGCGACGCCGCCTGCGGCCAGGACCTCTACTGCGACCTCTCCACCGGGCGCTGCGTCTGCCGCAACGACAAGCCCTGCAAGCAGGACCAGTTCTGCAACACCTCCGGGTTCTGCCAGACCCTCACCGGCTGCACCTCCAGCGCCGACTGCCCCGCGGCCACCTTCTGCGACACCACCACCGACGTCTGCCGGGCGGTGGGGCCGTGCACCCTCGACGAGCACTGCCCCTTCGGGCAGATCTGTCGGCGCACCGACGGCGCCTGCGTCGCCAGCTGTCGCCGGGACGAGGACTGCCCCCTGCGGAAGGCCTGCCGCGACGGACTCTGCACGGACTGGTGCGAGAGCAACGAGGCCTGTCCGCTGGGCCAGCTCTGCAACCTCGCCAACGGGACCTGCCGGCCCGCCTCGAACACGCGGCACTGCCAGGACTGCGGCGGGTTCGCGGGGGACTGCGGCTCGGGCGCGGTCTGCCTGGGCTTCGTCGCCGAGGGGCAGCTCAGCACCTTCTGCGGGGTCTACTGCGACGCCGACGAGGACTGCCCCAGCGGCTACGACTGCGGCGGCATCATCTACAACTGCTCCGACAGCCCCAACAGCTGTCCCACGGGGACGGTCTGCAAGCAGTTCACGGTGGAGAACGAGCCGGAGCCGCAGCGCTACTGCTCGGACCCCCGCACCGGCTGGCCGAAGGAGTTCGAGAAGGCCTGCGCCCCCCGCAGCGGGACCTGCCCCCCGCAGGACGGGTGACGAACGGTGCTGGCCGCTCACCGGTGAGCGGCCAGCACCGTTCGTCACC
>CAZAIE010001247.1:0-2388 GCA_964485035.1 uncultured Myxococcaceae bacterium
GTCGGAGGCACGCCGCGACCAGCTCGTTTTCTCCCGGGCGCTCTTCGAGGCGCTGGCGGGCCCGCGGCGTCGGCTGCCGCTCGCGGTCTCGTCCCAAACCCGCCGGGCGCTGCAGCGCGGGCTGTCGCCGTGTCCGGAAGACCGGTTTCCGTCGATGGAGGCGCTCCTGGCCGAGCTGCGGAGCCAGGCTGGCTCGCACCGG
Source organism: uncultured Myxococcaceae bacterium (assembly GCA_964485035.1). Lineage (GTDB taxonomy): Bacteria > Myxococcota > Myxococcia > Myxococcales > UBA5297 > CAZAIE01. The sequence goes on from CAZAIE010001247.1 coordinate 203, forward strand.
CTGGCGTGGCTCGTGGTGGCAGCCGGGGTGGCTGGCGTCGCCCTGGGGGCCGCCGTTTGGCGCTTTGGACCGGACGTGGCCTGCGCGCCCGAGACCCTGCGCTGGGAGGACGCGGAGCGGGTGCAGGCGCACGCGGCGTTCCTGGCCACCGGGCGTCCGTGGGCAGAGTCGGCGTGGACGGACTTCGAGGAGTCGGCGGAGTCCTGGTCTGGACGCTGGTCCCAGGCGCGGCGGAGGGCGTGTCTCGCCGGGCCAGCGGGTCGTGCCGCGAGCGCCTGCCTGGGGCGGGGCATGCTGCAGGCCGGGGCGGTGCTCGCGCTCGCCTCCCAGGCCGACGCCACCTTCGTCGACCGCGCGGGCGTGGCGGTGCGCGTGCTCCCCGCCCCCGAGGCCTGCGCCGCGGAGGCCGAGCCGGAGGCCGCGCTGGATCAGGTCTCCCGGGAGCGGGTGGCGCAGGTGCGGCCCACGCTGGCCAAGGCGCAGGCGCTGCTGGACACCGGAGCGTGGGTGCAGGCCCGGGAGCTGGCGCGGACCGCGCGGCAGCAGGCCGAGGCGACCAGCTACGGCCCCTTGGTCGCGGAGGCGCAGTACCTGGAAGGCCGCGCCGCGGAGTTCCTGGGCGACCTGCCCAACGCGGTCGAGGCGCTGAAGGCGGCAGCGTGGGCCGCCGACGCGGCGGGACACGACCGCCTGCGGCTGCTCGCGGCCTCGGCGCTCGCCTACGTCATGGGCCAGGAGCAGCGCCACCCGAAGGAGGCGTCGCCGTGGCTGGCCATCGCTGCCTCGGCCCTGCGACGCGTAGGCAGCCCTGCGGACCTCGCCGCCGAGGTCGAGGCGGTGCGCGGCCTCCTGCGCTACTCCGAGGACGACTTCGTGGGAGCCGAGCGCCACCTGCGCCGCGCGGAGGATCTGCTCGAGCCCCTGGGCGACCGGGGCTTGGTGGCGCTCACGCGGGTGCGTGCCTGGCGGTCGTCGCAGCTCTCGGAGCTGGGCCGGGACCAGGAGGCGGAGGAGCTGGCCCGGGTGACGCTCGCCAAGGCCGCGCCGCTGCTCCGTCCGGGCCACCCGGACCGCATCCGCGCGGTGCACGCCATCGCCTACGCGAAGATGCGGCGCGGGGACGCGCACGGCGCCGTGGAGATCTGGCGGACGCTGGTGCCCGAACAGGAGGCCGCGGCGGGGCCGGGCCACGCCTGGTCCGTGGGAGGGCGGTACCGGCTGGCGGGGATGCTGCTGGCCATCGACCAGCCCGAGGAGGCGCTGGCCACGCTCACGCCGGCGCTCGAGAGCGCGGCGGTCCACGCCACCCACGCCCGGCTGCGGCTGGCCCTGGCGTGGCGGCACGGAGAGATCCTCCTCGCGCTGGAGGACGTCCCGCGGGCGCTGGCGGCGTTCGCGGCCGCCGAGGCGCTGCAGGGCCCGGAGCGCGACGTGCCGTGGGAGTCGCTGGGGCAGGCCATGTCGGGCGAGGGGCTGCTCGCCGCGGGCCGACCCGCGCAGGCGCTGGCCGCCGCCCAGGCGTCCCTGCAGGCCGTGCCCGAGGCGTTCAGGCCCGCGGGGGCGACGGCGCCGTATGGCTGGGTGCAGGCCCGCGAGCTGGCGGTGATGGTGCGCGGCCGGGCGCTGCTCGAGCTGGGCCGGGGCGCCGAGGCCGTGCCGGACCTCGAGCGGGCAGTGGCGTCCCGGGCCGGACAGCGCGTGCACCTGCGGCGGCTGGCGCTGGCGCGGTTCAGCCTGGCGCGCGCCCTCGAGCGCACGGACCGGGAGCGGGCCAAGGCGCTGGCGCACGAGGCGCTCGGCGACCTGGACGGGTTGCCCCGGCCCACCTCCTGGAGACCGGAGCTGGAGCGCTGGCTCGGACGGAAGTGAGACCAGTCCGCCCAGTCCACCCAGTCCACCCAGTCCACCCAGTCCACCCAGCGGCCGGCAGCGCTCAGCGCCAGCGCAGGTGGAACTGGGCCCGGGTGGGGTCGCATTCCACCACCTCGACCCGTGGGTCCACGGCGCGGGCCATGCCCAGCCCGTCCTGCAGCGCGCGGGCGGTGGCGCGCACCAGGAGCCGGTCGTACAGGTGCGGCGGGTAGCGCAGCACCGGCTGGCAGCGCCGGTCTCCCGGGACCAGCTCCAGCACGCGCCAAGGACAAACAAGGCGCCTTTCCCGTGTCAGCCCGAAGTATCCGCCGAGC
>CAZAIE010001248.1:0-2384 GCA_964485035.1 uncultured Myxococcaceae bacterium
GAGAACTGGAATAGGTACTACGACCCGTGGACCGGGAGGTATTTGCAGCCAGATCCGGCGCTGATTGATCCTGCATCTGGGCTGGCGCCGTATCTCTATGTGGGCTCAAGTCCTCTCGTGCGTGTCGATCGGGCTGGGTTGTATGACGTGCGTGGAGAGTGTCCAAACTACCCCGTGGCGCTTGCGATGGCCCGAGAGTGGGCGGGTTGTGGAAGCGGAGGTTCTCGGACGGAATGTAACGAATGCACTGCGCAGTTGGAGAAGTGCGGCCACTGCGATGTCTGCTCGATCTTGCAGGACGGGTCGGCACCCGTGTTGACCTTCGAGTCTTGGCTCGCCCCGGACGCCTCCAGTCACGACGGAATCACTCGGCATGGCAGTTGGCTGGACCGGTTCCTTCATGGAGCCGGCGCGGCGGAGGTCTCCATTGGCGGCTACGCGTGTTACGACTGGAAGCCCTCTGCATTCTTTCGCCTTGCAACACTGTTGCTTCATGAGGCCGTCCATGTTTGCTACGACATCACTGGAGATGCCCGCTCGCGAAGTGATGTCTATCTGGACGAGTGCAGTGCCTATGGGATAGCGAGGACGTGTAATGGTAGCCGGCCAAAGCCATAGAACGTTCTGTCGATGTGTTGGAGTCCTACTCCTCCTGTTGATTCCTTGGATTGGCTCCTGTCGCTGTGTTGAGGGCACTCCCGGCATGGTGTGTTGGGGACGTCTTGCGCATTCACCGGTCGGTTGTGAGCTTGAGGGGGCCGGGGGCGGGGAGCGGATGAATATCGATGCGATGCGTCATGTGGATTGCCGAGAATGGGTCGAATGGTGCGGTCGCCGCATTCAGTGTGATTGTGCAACTAGCGACGCTAGTCGGCTGGATAGTTGGGAGGGAACCATTCCGACGCAAAAGTAGTTGATCGTGCCCAGCGCCCGCATCTTCTAGCGCAGAAGGTCCGCGCCGCATGTCCTCAACGGCGTCACGCCCCCCGCAACGCCCCAGCCCTCCCTGAGACCCTTCAGGTCCCCGGGAGGGCTGGTCATTTCCGCCACAGACTCCGCGACTACGCCTTCGCGCCGCGGGACCGCCGCTTCTCCTCGCCGTTGCCCTCCTCCGGCGGAGGCATCGGAGCCTCCGGGGCAGTGGCGGTGGCATTCCCCTTCGGGGCCTTCAGCCCGTTCTTCTCGAAGAGCCGCTTCTCCAACTCGGTGACGATCTCCGGGTGGGCGCGCAGGTACTCCTTCGACTGCTCGCGGCCCTGGCCGATCCGCTCGCCGTTGAAGCTGAACCAGCTTCCGCTCTTCTCCACCATGTTCTCCTCGACCGCCAGGTCGAGCAGGTCGCCTTCGCGCGAGATGCCCGTCCCGTACAGGATGTCGAACTCGACCTCCTTGAACGGCGGCGCCACCTTGTTCTTCACCACCTTCACGCGGGTGCGGCTGCCGACCACGTCCTCGCCGTTCTTGATGGCCCCGACGCGCCGGATGTCGAGCCGCTGGCTGGCGTAGAACTTCAGCGCGTTGCCGCCGGTGGTGGTCTCAGGGTTCCCGAACATCACGCCGATCTTCATGCGGATCTGGTTGATGAAGATGACGCAGGTCTGGCTCTTGGAGATGGTGCCGGTCAGCTTGCGCAGCGCCTGGCTCATCAGGCGGGCCTGGACGCCCATGTGCGCGTCGCCCATCTCGCCCTCGAGCTCGGCCTTGGGAACCAGCGCCGCCACCGAGTCCACCACCAGCACGTCGATGGCGCCCGAGCGCACCAGCATCTCGGCGATCTCCAGGGCTTGCTCGCCCGTGTCCGACTCGTCGTACTTGCCTCGCGCGGGCGTTGTGGGTCTCGACCGACGGCTTCGCTGGCAGCGGAGACCTCCTCAAGTTGATGCACCAGTGGAAGGCCGACCAACTGGCGACCGAGGGCATGTGCGCGAAGCAGACGACGGGGGTGCCGAAGGTGCTCGAGTACACCTACGACTGGCAGACGCGACTCCTCGGTGCAACGCCGAACACGCGATCCTTCGTCTCTGCGGCGTACGGGTACGGGGGCACGGGCACGGGCCAGCAGCGGCAGACGCTCACGACCGGAGGTTCGGTCCTGACGTCCACGCACGGCGCGGCCCCGCTGGACACGCAGTTGCTGTCGCTCGCGGACGGCACGGGACAGCTCGCGGACAGCTACCAATACGACGAAGACGGCCGCGTGTGGGAGCACCACAGTGAGCAGTTCAATCGGTGGAGCCTTCCGTTCAGCCTCAAGCCGGCGAAGAAGGAGGTCTTCGACTACACGGGACGGTCGAGCGTGTACGGCACGATGACGGCCGGGACGAGCGCGGTGTACCAGTACTTCTACGACGGAGAGAACAAGCGCATCCGCAAGGTGCTCCCGA
>CAZAIE010001249.1:0-2383 GCA_964485035.1 uncultured Myxococcaceae bacterium
CTCGGGGACTGGGGGGAGCGGCTCGGCCACGAGGCTAGGTCTTGGCCATGCGGATCTTCTGCTCGCTCTTCTCGCGGCAGAAGGTGCAGAGGATGGGCTCGCCCGTGGCGAACGACGGGGCCCACGTCGCGTACATCGAGCAACGCGGGTCGAGGCAGTGGTGCAGCTCCCAGAGGTGGCCGACGTCGTGGACCACCTGCTTCGCCAGCCGCTTCACCAGCACCTCGGGGTCGCCGCTGGGCAGGCCGTGCGTCGTGCACACCGCCCGCTCCGAAGCGTACTGGGCGAAGCCCGTGGTGGGCGCCTTGCCGCTCGGCAGCTCCCGCGGCGCAAAGGCCCGGGTGGTGAGGTAGACGACCTTGTCGTGGCCGAAGGACTTCACGGCCGGGGCCTTGCTCACGAGCGCCACGGCGTCCACCAACTCGCCCTTGAGGACTTCCTTGGGCAGGTTCACGTCCCCGGCGTACTCGCACCCCAGGCCGAACGCCTGGAAGAGGATGCGGGAGAGCTGGGTGAGGACCTCGGGGTCGATCGGGTCGAGCGTCACCAGGCGGATCACGTGTCGGCTCCGGGGTGGGGGCTACTTCTTCTTGGAGGGCTTCGGCTTCGCAGCGGGCTTCGCCTTCGGTGCGGCCTTGGCCTTGGGCTCCTTCGCCTTGGCGGGCTTGGCCGCCTTCGCCTTGGGCTCGGCCTTGGCCTTGGGCTCCTTGGCCGGCTTGGCCTTGGGCTCTTTCGCGGGCTTGGCCTTGGGCTCCTTGGCCGCCTTCTTCGCCTTGGGCTTGGGCTCGTCGGCTTCGTCCTCGGACTCGGACTCGGCGGACTCCTCGGCTGCTTCCTCTTCCTCGGACTCGCCCTCGAGCCCGGCCTCGTCCAGCGGCGCGGCCTCCAGCCCGTCGTCGAGGCCCAGGTCCTCTCCGTCCTCACCCAGGGCGACGGCGAGCGTCGGCTTCTTGCGCTCCTGGCCGGGCGGGAACATCGCCAGGTCCACCGCGTCCTCGGCCGAGCCGTCCGGCAGGTCCGCCGCGGCTGCGACCTCGGCGACCAGCAGGTGGCGTGCGCTGTCGTAGAGCTCGCGCTCCTTGGGGGGCAGCGGCCTCAGGTCGGCGAGGGTGGTCAGGCTCTTCACCACCTGCGCCAGCCCCATCAGGCCGCCTTCGCTCATCCGTTCCCCGTGCGAGCGGTGGCGGACCTTCCAGTCCAGCTCCGGGCCCTCGACGGGCGAGGCGAAGTACGCGAAGACCTTCTTCAACTCGCCGGGGTCGGCCAGGCGCCGGACGTTGTCCAGCTTGCCCTTGGGGACCATCACCGTGGCCGAGTCGTCCTCGCGGGAGAGCTTGATGAAGACCTGCCGTTGCCCGGCGATCTCCATCTCGGTGCTGCCGGTCACCCGGCAGACGCCCTGGTTTGCGTAGACAACCCGGTCGCCAACCTGCAGATCCGACTCGGAAATGGGCATTCCCGCCCTCCGGAAGGGAGTCCGGCTGTCTATCACCGGGTCCTGGCTGGGTCAACGCGCGGCCACGAGCGGGGAAGCGCCCGCTGCAGCCCGGCGCGGCTCAGCGGCTCGCGACCTGGCGGGCCTCGGCTTCGCGGGCGAGCTTGCTCAGCATGACGTGGAGGCGGGAGTCGATCTGGGCGTTGAGCGCGGCCTGGTCGACCTGGGGCTCGGGGGCCCGGGGCATCAGGCCGACGGCCAGGAATCCAGCGACGAAAACGGCGGCGAACGGCAGGGTCTTCTTCATGTGTTCCTCCGGCGCGGCGCTACAGGCAGTTCCATCTGCCTACACGCTACGACACGCGCGCTCTCGGTCAATTTTTCGACCGCGGAGGATGGGCGAACGCGCTCAAGGCACGGGGAAGGTGAGCTCCTGCTCGTCGCCGTCGATGACCACGCGCGCCTCCGCCTCGCCGATGGGCGTGGACTCGGTGCGGCGCACGGTTGCCTCGATGGAGTGCCCGGGCATGGAGATGCGCACGTGGCCCTCGCGAGGGGCGAGCTCGTCGGCGCGGTAGACGAGGTCGTCGATCTGGACACGCCATTCGCCCTCGTCGGTGTGGAGCACCAGCCGGCCCTCGAGCGTGTGCGCCGGCACCCCGAGCCGCCCGTCCTCTCCGAGCGTCACCTCCCCGTCGATCTCGAAGGTGTAGCCGTGGCCCAGGTCGCCGGACGAGCGCGCGGTCCAACTCCGATGCCCCTCGCAGGAGCCCTGGCTCGCGACCGCGCCCAGCGGTCTCTCGTCGAGCAGCGTGCGCGAGAGGTCGAGGCGGGTCGTGAGGCAGCCGGGCTCTCCAGAGAAGGTGAACACCGCTCGACCGTCCAGCACGTGGCGTCCGACGAAGCAGCCGTCGCCGGGCATCTCCAGCACGACCTGGTCGGCGCTGC
>CAZAIE010001250.1:0-2382 GCA_964485035.1 uncultured Myxococcaceae bacterium
TGCCGGAGACCAGGTACTCGACCCCCAGGGCGCCGCCCAGCTCGGCGAGGCACCCCGCGTCGTCGCACCCGGTCAGCGCCTTGTCCTTCTGGTGCAGCAGCAGGGCCCGCACCTCGTCGCGGGAGATGACCGAGGCCTTGGGCAGGTTCTTCACCTCGTGGACCATGACCTGGGTGAGGTTTTCGGCGATCTGCGGGGAGACGCCGGAGGCGGTCAGGTCCAGCACCGCGAGCGAGAGCCGGCCGCGGCGTGGCGCGAGCACCGGGCGCTCGACGCGGGACCGCTCCCGCTGCTGGCTGCCCAGCAGGGCCCGGGCGGCGCGCTGCACCGCGGGGATCAGCTCCGACTCGGCGAGCGCTGTCTCGCTGGCGCGAGAGACGGCCTGCGCCGTCTTCGCGTCGGTGAGCGAGAGGTTCAGGAGCCAGGCGTTGCCCACCAGCCCCACCGAGCCGCTGCAGAGCAGGTCGGCCTTGAGCGCGTCGCCCACCCGCGCGACGCAGGACTCGTCGCTGCACCCCAGGAGCGTGCGCTGGCCCTCGTGCTCGAGGATGACGGCGATCTCGCTGCGACCCACCACGCGGTGGGGCGAGCCGGAGCGCAGCGCCTCGAGCAGCACGTCGGAGAGGTTGCGGGCGAGCGTCGGTGCGACCCCGCTGGCCTTCAGGTCCAGCACCACCAGCCGGCGCTGGGGAGTCGGCTCCTCGGCGCGCGCCGGAGGGGACCAAGCGAGGGAACACAGGAACAGTGTGGAGAGGACTCGCAGGCAGGTATTCACGGGGAGCGCGTTGTAGACCAAGCCCCCGTGCAGCGCACCACCCCGAAGCGGGGGCAGTCGGGTGAGCCGCCGATTGCCGAGTCGAATGTCTGATAGTCGACAGTCGAGAGCCTGCCCCGAACCCTCCGAGGGACGCCGGGCTCCCACGGACCTGGAGGCGTCATGGGCATCCTCAACGTGGTGGTCGGAGTGGTGGTGGGCTTCTTCGTGCTGATGGCCGGGATGCAGGTGCTGGTCCGGGTGCGGGCGAGGCTGCAGACCGGCAAGCCCGCGCCCAGCCTCGAGGGGCCGCTGGGGAAGCACGTCGCCCGCGGTCGTCGGGCGCTCGTCTACTTCCACAGCCCCGGCTGCGCGGCGTGCCGGAGCTTCACCCCGAAGCTGAAGGAGCTGAGCCGGCGCACGGAGGGGGTGTTCGTGGTCGACGTGAGCCAGGAACTCTCGACCGCCCAGGCGCTGAAGGTGATGGCCACCCCCAGCTTCGTCGAGATCGACGGCGGCAAGGTGGTCGGCTACCACGTCGGCGCCGCACCGGCCGAGGTCTTGGGGCGCTACGCCTGACGCCTTCCGGTCTTCCTCCGAAGCAGGCCGAGCAACAGGCGCCCGCACAGGCCAGCCGGGGTTCCGGTGCGTCGCGGTTCACCGAACCCACACGTGGTACAGCCCAGCACCACCGAGCGTGTTCTGGTAGTAGGCCGTTCCGGGGTCCTGACAGTGACCTCCCGAAGCATCGACCTGCCCCCACGATTCGTTGAAGTACCAGGCCGCAGCGTCCGGATTCGATCCCAAACCCCAGTCGGCCCTCGAAACAGCACTGTCATACCCGGTCAACCGGACCGCTCCAGTTGACTGCGTGAGCGACGGGCGGGGCGTCGCCGTGGCGCTCACCGTGAGCTTCGCGTCATCGTACAGATCGCTCAGGATGCTCAGGTTGGTCGCGTCCGCGATTCGGAAGACCCAGTCGATCCCGTATGCCGATGCTGCGCTCGACGGGTAGCAGGTGAACCGAAACGCAGTAAGGGCCGTGAAGGGAATGGCGTTGTAGAGCTGGGCTCCGGTGTTGCTCGGCAGGCGGGTGGCGAGGTCTGCGTAGGCGGTGGTGGTGCTCACCCAGACCGTCTCCTGCAAAGGGAGTCGAGTGCTGGCGATGAGTGTCCACCCGCCGCCGCTGGCCGTCATGTCGCAGTAGACCTGCGCGGGAGCATTGGCCCCCATCCCGTCCGGGTCGATCCAGTACACCCCGCTGCCGACCGAGCCGCCCCTGTCGAGGATGTCTCTACAGGACAGCCCTGCTGTTGCAGCGGTCGATCCTAGCCGGACGCAGAGTCGCTCCAGACAGCTGTCGCCCGGCTCACAGGGTGAATCGCAGCTGCTGCAATGGGCCTCGTCCGTCGCCAAATCGACGCAGGCCGAGTCGCAGACGACCAGCGGTTCCGGGCATGCGCAGGTACGTCCCCCTGGGGTGTTTGCACAAGTGGCTCCAGGGGGACAGCCTCCGTTGCCGGTCGCGCACTCGTCGATGTCCACGCACCCGCTGATACCGCTCCCCGAGTAGCCCGCGGGACAGGGCCCGCAGCTCCGGCTCCCAGGGTTGTTGGTGCAGAGCGTCA
>CAZAIE010001251.1:0-2381 GCA_964485035.1 uncultured Myxococcaceae bacterium
CGACGGCGGCGCCACCTGGAGCCGGGTGCTGTCGCTGCCGGGGTACTCGCCGACGCCGGTCCGCGTGGAGGCGGGCCTGGCCTTCATCACGGTGAAGGACCGGGTCATCCAAACCTGGCACCTGCAGAAGCTCGACGGCTCGCTTCCGCCGGTCGCGCTGGGCGAGGGCGTCACCTTCTCGGCGGGGCTCGGCACGGACCTCACTGGGCGCATCCACCCACTGGTCCCGGGAGCGGGCGAGGTGCTGGTACTCACCGAGGTGGACGAGCGGCCCAATCCCCTGCGTGCGCGGCGGCTGGCGCTGGACGGGAGGGTGCTCGACGACGTGCGCTTCGCGAAGACCGGCGCGAACCTGAACGACGTCCCGCTGTTCGGCGGGGTCACGCGCGGCGCGAACGGGCGGCTGCGGATGCTGCGCCAGGACGTGTCGGACAACAGCTACAGCGCCCACGTCACCGACGACCTGTTCCGGACCTGGACGCTCCAGGGCACGCTGGGCCGCTGGGGCGCGCCGGTGCACACCCGGACGCTGAGGGACGGCCGCTGGCTCGTGGCGGGGGCGCTGCGTGTGGCGAAGGACCAGTGGCGCGCGGCGCTGCAGGTCTCGGCCGACGACGGGAAGACCTGGAGCGCGCCGCGCCTCCTGCGGCCCCAGGGAGGTTTCGGCCAGCAGGTGGTGGGCCTCGCCGAGGAGCCCGACGGGGGGCTCCTGGCGGTGGTCGCCGACAACGAGTCCTTCCGGGCCTTCGTCGATGACCTCCAGGGCCAGTACAGCCCCAAGGGCAGCCGGTTCGACTACGTCCTCGTCAGGGTCGAGAAGCCCGAGTAGCGCTCTCCCACGGCTCCGTCTGGACCTCGCTCGATGCGCATCGCCCCGAAGCTCTCCCTAGCGTTTGTGCTGGCAGCCCTGGTGCCGCTGGCGGCGATGGGGCTCATCGGCTCGACGCTGCTGCACCGGTTCGGCGAGCGGGCCATCGCCTCCAGCCGCGAGGCGGCGTTGGCGTCGTCCCGGCTGCGGCTCTCGCAGCTCGCGGACGACCGGGCCCGGGAGATCCGCTCGTTCCTCGAGTCGCGCCGGCACGCGGTGGAGGCGCTGCGCTCGCAGGTCGAGGCGCTGACGCCCGCGGCGCCCCCGCGCCCGTACCCGCCTGCCGCCGGGCTCCCGGGGTACGGCTACGTCCACCCGGAGTGGGGCGCGTACGCGAACTGGGACCGCAAGGGCTGGGCGGGCAGTCCATGGGTCCGCCGGGCGCTGGTGGACGAGTCCCAGCGCGACCCGGCGCTGCGCGCGCGGCTGGTGCAGACGCTGGAGCAGGTGATGCCGCTGGCCCCGGCGCTGATGGCCGTGCACGACCCGCACCGCGGCAGCACCGACCTCACGTGGGTGGTCACCACCGCCGGGGTGACCGTCGCCTACCCCGAGGACTACCTCGCTCGCATCCGCCAGAACCCGTCGATCAACGAGCTGGACGAGGTGCAGGAGGCCTACGTCGCGGACTTCGGGCCCGAGCGCAACCCCGCGCGGGTCACCGGCTGGACCGCGCCCTACCTGGACTTCATCAAGCGCATCTGGATGACCAGCTGCATCGCCCCGGTCTACCAGGGCGATCGGTTCCTGGGGACGGTGGGCCAGGATGTGCTGGTGTCGGCGTGGGCGCAGTGGCTGGCGGAGGTGCAGGTGGGCCAGGGCGGCTACGTGGTGCTGCTCTCGTCCGAAGGCGCGCCGCTGGCGCTGCCGGAGCGTGGCCTCGAGGACCTGGTGGCCGACCCCCAGCAGCGGCTGGCGCTGCGCCACGCGCTGCGGCCAGGCCCCGAACCCTGGACCGAGGAGCTGAAGGAGGCGGCCGGGCGCCCGCTGCCGAGGACTGCACACCCCGCCGCTGCGGACCTGCTGGCGCGCATGGTTCGAGGTGAGACGGGGACGGCGGACCTGGAGCTGGGCGCTGGGCGCAAGCTGGTGGCCTTCCGGCCGGTGGGGGAGGCGGGGTGGAGCGTGGCCATCGTCTTCCCGGTGGGGGAGGCGCTGGCGGGTGTGCTCCCGGTGCAGGAGGGCATCGCCTCGGCGCTGCAGCGGCACTCGGTGACCCTGCTGGTGTGCGCGCTGCTGTTCGGGCTGGTGCTGGCCTGGGCCGGCGCGCGGCTGGGGCAGCGGTCGGCGCGGCCGGTCAAGGCGCTGGTGGAGGCGGTGCGGCGGGTGAGCCAGGGCGGGGCGTGGCCGGAGATCCGCGCGGAGAGCGAGGACGAGCTGCGCGACCTCGCCGAGGGCGCGAACGTGATGGTGCGGCGCCTTGCGGAGAACGAGCGCCTGCTCGACGCGGTGTTCAACGGCATCGGCGAGGGGCTCTTCATCCACGACGGCCGAACGGGCGCGGTGCTGGAGG
>CAZAIE010001252.1:0-2379 GCA_964485035.1 uncultured Myxococcaceae bacterium
GGCGGGCGCCGGAGCGGCTGGCCCGGGCCCCGGCGCTGGTGCTGCGCGACGAGGAGGGGCCCATCGCCTGCGCGGTGGAGGGCCCGCTGGACCTCGCGGAGCTGGCGGTGACCCACACCGCGGCGGCCTTCGCGCTCCGGGCGCTGGCGCTGCCGCTGGCCGGCCGGCTCTCCGACGGGGCGATGCTCTTCGAGGCGGAGGGGCTGCGGCAGCGGGCCTCCCGCGCGGTGCGGAGCTGACATGGACGCCTCGACCCGCGCGCGGCTGCTCGGCCTGTTCGTCTCCGAGGCGGAGACCACGCTCACCGGGCTCGCCGAGGAGGCGCGCCGGCTCACCCCCGACGGCGGGGCGGCCTCGCTGCGCGACTTCGGGCGCTCGGCGCACGGCCTGAAGGGCGCGGCCTCCACCATGGAGCTGGTGCACCTGGCCCGCACCCTCCACGACTTGGAGCGGTTCGCGCTGGCCCTCCCCGGGGTCGCAAGGGAGGGGTGGGAGGCCCACCGAGAGCGCCTGGTGCACGCGGTGGAACTCTTGCGCGAGGGCGTGGCGACGATGGCCGAGTCGGGGCTCTTTCCCCCCGGCATCCTCGAGCAGGTGGCACAGGAACTGGGCGCGACCGATCGCGCCACGGCCGCGGAGTCGCCCGTCGCCGGCTCCACCGGCCCGTCGCCAGCGCCTGCTCCCCCACTGGCCCCCGAGGCGCCGGTGGCGACTCCAGGGCCCGCCGAGCCGCTGGTCGCCGAGCGCATCAGCGTCCCCGCGGAGGACATCGACACCGCGCTGCGGATGGTCTCGGCGCTGGCCCGCGGGCTCTCGATGCTGGAGGACCAGCTGCGCGACACCCCCACGGCGCGCCAACTGGAGACCCTGACCCTGGACGCGGCGCGGCTGGAGACCACCATCGCCACGCTGCGGATGGTGCCGGCGCAGGCGGCCATCTCCGGGCTGGAGGCGGACGTGGCCCGCCTGGCGCGCGAGCTGGGCAAGGAGGTGGCGTTCGAGGTCCGTGGCCTGGAGGTGCGGGCCGACCGGCGCACGCTCTCCACCGCGCGGCGGCTCATCGGCCACCTGGTGCGCAACGCGCTCGATCACGGGCTGGAGGCCCCCGCGGCCCGCTTCGCGGCCGACAAGCCGGTGACCGGGCTCCTGCGGGTGCGCTTCGAGCTGCAGGACTCGACCCTCAAGGTGACGGTGGAGGACGACGGGGCAGGCTTCGACGTCCCCGCCATCCGCAGCGCGCTGGTGCAGCGGGGCGAGGACCCCAAGCGCATCGAGGCCCTGGCCGACGCCGAGGTCCTGCACCGCTTCGCGCTCGCCGGTGGGTCCACCCGCGCCAAGGCCACGCTGGTCTCGGGGCGCGGGCTGGGGCTCTCGGCGGTGGCCGACCTGGCGCGCGCGGCGGGCGGCGAGGTGACCGTCTCCAGCCAGGCGGGGAAGGGGAGCCGGGTGCAGTTCACGCTCCCGCCCGAGGTCTACGCGCTGGAGGTGCTCAGCGTCCGCGCCCAGGCGCGCTGGGTGGGCCTGCCCGCCTCGTCGGTGGAGCGGGTGGTGCACGCCCGCGAGGCCATCGGCGCCGACGCCCGGACCCTGGCGGTGGACGAGTCCATCGTCCCCTACGTCACCGTGGCGCAGCTGTTGGGCGAGCGCGCGGCCCCGTGCCGGTTCGCGGCGGTGGTGAAGGCGGGCGAGGGGGCGCTGGCGCTGGGGGCCGAGGACCTGGGCACGCTGCAGTGGCTGGTGCCGCACGCGGTGCCCGGGGTGGCGAGCAAGGACTCGCTGGTGCTGGGCTTCTCGCACCTCTCCGAGGGCGGCTTCCTGCCCATCCTCAACCCGCAGCGGCTGGGCCCGGACCTCTCGCTCTCGCAGGTGGTGCCCGAGCCGCGCGCGCCGCTGGACCTGGTGCTGGCCGAGGACTCGCTGGCCACGCGCGAGGTGCTGCGGGTGCTCTTGCAGGCGCGCGGCTACCAGGTGCGGCTGGCGGGCGACGGGGACGAGGCGCTGGGGCGCATCGCCGAGCGGATGCCGGACGTGGTGGTCACCGACCTGAACATGCCCCGCCGCGACGGGCTCTCGCTCACCCGCGCGCTGCGGGCGCGCCCCGACACCGCGCACCTGCCCATCATCCTGCTCACCTCGCAGAGCGACGAGGAGTGTCGGGCCGCGGGGGCGGCGGCCGGCGCCGACGCGCACCTGCTCAAGTCCTCCTTCAACGCCGACGTGCTGGAGCAGACGCTGCAGCGGCTGGGCGTGAGGGGCCGTCCATGACCTCCCTGGCCGTCGCCGTGGACGACTATGCCCTGGCGACCTTCCCCAAGCTGGAGATCGACCTGGCGGCGCGGGAGGTGCGGGTGCTGCGCAGCTTCGCGGCGGTGCCCGGCC
>CAZAIE010001253.1:0-2377 GCA_964485035.1 uncultured Myxococcaceae bacterium
GTCCGGAGAGGTTGGGCTCGGAGGGCTTGGTGACGGGCGGGGTGACGAAGCAGACGTGGCTCATCGCAGGCGCGGCAACCTAGTCGCACCCTCCAGCCGAGTCGAGCCGGATCACGAGAGGCCCGCAAGTGCCCGTCTCCTGGTGCGGACACAATCGGATTCGTCCAATGAATACGGACCTTTGCGCGACAGGCGATGGCACGCTTCCCGCAATCCTCTATTAGGGACCCAGCGCCGCCTTGGGACGTGCAGTCGGGCCGGTTTCGTGCGAGAAGCTGCCCCCCCGAGGTGACCGCATGCCGCCGACCCCCATCGCCTTCCACGCCTGGACCCGGAGCCAGGCCCGCGCCGCCTTCTTTGCCGAGGTGGCAAAGCCCACCGGCCGCGACCTGGCCCGGCTCGACCTCACCGCAGCGGCGCTGGACGTTCTCGACGCTGTGTTCGCGACACTCCCGCAACCGCAGCGGCCGTCGCGCGAGGCCCAGGCCCGGCTCGCGCTGGACTCGGCCGCGGCGTTCGTCGAGTCGGTCCACTCTCCGGGCAAGCCCGAGCCCCGGCGGCTCGCGGTCCGGCTGGCGCGGATGTTCACCGCCCAGGGAGTCGCCGAGGAGCAGGGCAAGGAACTGGGAGAGGCGCTACTCGACGGGCTGGTGTGCTTCACGGAGCAGTACTGCTTCGTCTGCCCCGCGGCGTGCCTCACCCGGCCGGAGCAGCAAATGGAGCCCGACTTCTTCGCCGACGAGCACCCCGCAGGGATTCCCTAGGTCACAAGAAGCCCGGGGCAGCGGCCGACGCCTCGCACTGCAGGCCGTCGCGCCCCCAGTACGAGACCACCACCCAGGGCTGCCTTTCGGGCTCGAGGTCGAGGGTGCACGTGGCAGGCAGCTTGCCCTCCGCCTTCACGCTCAGCGTCAGGGTCGTCTTCTGCGCCCGGAAACCGAAGCGCTCCCAGCGGTGCTGGTCGCCCACCTCGAAGTCGCCAGCGACGAGCCTGCGCTCCGACCCGCCCGTGCGCCCGGCCAGGACCTCCAACCCGACGCTGCGCTCGGCGAGGCTCTGGTTGGAGACGTAGAGCGTGAGTGGCACGCAGTCCGCGCACCCCGCGGGCTCGAGCTCCCCCACCTTCTTCCCCAGGGAGAGGGCGAGGACCGGAAGGCCGATGGCCAGGGCGAGTGCGCCCAGCTGGAGTCCACGACGACGCATCGGGCCCGAGTGTACCCGAGCCGTCGGGCACGGCCAGGAACCGGACCGTCGCGGGCCCGGCCCCGCTCTGCTAGCTTCGCGCGCCATGAAGAAACTGCTCGTGGTCTTCCTGGTGCTCGTGGTCCTCGGTGCGGGGGCCGTCGGCGGCGTGTGGCTCCGGTTCTCGGGGGCCATCGAGAAGCCCCGCGTCGCGGGCGAAGCCCCCGAGATCGACTTCACGGTCCCCAAGGGGACCAACGGGCGCGCGCTCGGCAAGCTGCTCGCCGAGAAGGGCGTCATCGAGGACGACCCGCGGGTGTGGCGGTTCTTCCTCTGGAAGCGCGGCGCGCTCAACGCCAAGGCGGGGCGGCACCTGCTCAAGGCCTCGATGACCATGGCCGAGATCGCCACGGTGCTCGAATCGAACCCCCTCCCCGAGGACCAGCCCTTCGCGATGATCGAGGGCTGGCGCCTGGTGGACTCCGACGCGGCGCTCAGCGCCATCGGGGTCACCGTCACCGGCGAGTACCTCAAGGCGGCCACCGACGCCGCGACCTTCTCCAAGCGGTTCAAGACGCCCTTCCCGCTCCCCGACCGCTCGCTCGAGGGCTACCTCTACCCGGAGACCTACCGGATCGTGGAGTCGGGCTTCGACGTCCACGCGTTCCTGCAGCGACAGCTCGACACCTTCGCGCAGCGGTTCTTCACGCCCTACCAGGCGGAGATCGCCGCGTCGGGCCGCACGCTCCACGAGCTGGTCACCATGGCCTCGCTGCTCGAGCGCGAGGAGCCGGTCCCTGCCCAGCGCTCGCTGGTCGCCGGCATCCTCTGGAAGCGCATCGACAAGGGCTTCCCGCTGGGCGTCGACGCCACCAGCCGCTACCAGCTCGAGGAGTGGAACGACCGCAAGGCGTTCCTGGCGAAGCTGCGCGACGAGGACGACCCCTACAACACGCGCACCCGCAAGGGCCTGCCGCCCACGCCCATCGGCGCGCCGACCCTGGACTCGCTGCTGGCCGCGCTGCGGCCGGAGAAGAGCGAGTACTGGTACTACCTGCACGACTCGAAGAAGAAGCTGCACCCCTCGCGCAACGCGGCCGAGCACGAGGCGCTGCGCGACAAGTACGACGTGCACTGAGTGAGCTAGTGTCCTGACATCGAAGTTCGCATCATTAATCGTCTGAGTGGCTTCCGA
>CAZAIE010001254.1:0-2374 GCA_964485035.1 uncultured Myxococcaceae bacterium
CTGCGGGAGGGCGCCCCGGTCCCCGAGCTCGATGGCCCGCGCGTGCAGCTCGCGCGCAGTGGGCGCGGCCGCGGGGCGGGCGGGGGGAGCTGTCTTGGCGGCGGGAGCTGGCGTCGGCCCGGCGGGCACATACGCGCACCGTGCACCGGCGCCGTCGGCCCGACGAAACAGCTCGCGGGAGGGAGCAGGGTCCGACGGGCCCACCAGCAGCACTCCGTCGGGGGCCAGCACGCGCGCGAAGCCCTGGTAGATCCGCGCGAGGGCCTCGGGCTCGAGGTAGATGGCCACGTTGCGGAAGAGGATCGCCCCCAGCGCGTGGTCGGCGAGCAGCGCCAGGCGCTCGAGGATGGAGAGGTGCTCGAACTCCACCGCGGCGCGGTGCTCGGGCTTGAGGAGCCAGCCGTCGCCGGAGCGCTCGAAGTGCCGGGCGCAGAAGGCAGGAGGGACTCCCCGCATCGACCAGTCGCTGAACCTCCCCGCCTTCGCCAGGCGGATGGACTCGTGGCTGAGGTCGGAGGCGACGATGCGGACCAGCGGCTGCGCCCACGGCAGCCGCTCCGAGAGCAGCAGCGCGAGCGTGTAGGGCTCCTCGCCGTGGGAGCAGCCGGCGGACCAGAGCGAGACCCGACGGCCCGCCGCCGCCCAGTGCGCGACCCGCTCCAGCACCAGGTCGAAGTCCTCGGCCTGCCGCAGGAAGAAGGACTCGTCCACGGTGAGGTGGCCCGCGAGGGTGCGCAAGAACTCCGGGTCGCGAGCAGCCCGCTCGAGCACCGCGGGGACGGGCATCGCCAGCTGACGCGCCAGCTCACCCGCCGCCCGTTCCACGCTCGGGGAGTGTTCGCGCGGGACCAGGCCAAAGCGCTGGAGGATGGCCTGCTGCAGGTCGGTCATCCGGGGCTCGGGACGGCGGAGGTGGCCAGCAGCGCGGCGGCGCTGAGCAGCAGCGTCGTCTGTCCGCCCGACTGGAGCAGGCCGCACAGGTAGGGCGCGTGGGCGATGCCGGGGGAGGGCGCCTGGAGCGAGTCGGAGGAGACCGTGTCCACCCCGAGGATCTCCTGCACCACGAAGCCCACCCGGCGGTCCTGGATGTCGCAGACCACGATGAGGTCGCTGAGCTCCGGGCGGCGGGTGGTCCTGCCCAGCCGCGCGAGGGTGTCCACCACCGGGATGACCTGCCCGCGGCAGTTGAGCAGGCCAGGGACCCATGGTGGCGCCTCGGGCAGCGGCGTGAGCCGGCACATGAGCACCACCTCCGAGACGAAGGCCTGGAGCAGCGCCGCACGCTCGGGGCCGACGCGGAAGGCGAGGATGGGCAGCAGTCCTTCGGGCAGCCGCTCCCGCTCGACCGTGCCCACGACGCGGCTGCGCAGCTCGGCGAGCTGCGCCTCGAGGTGCTGGATCTCGGCGAGGACGGAAGACGGATCGTGCAAGGTCCCCCCTTGGCTTCAGCCGGTGGCCTGCTTGAGTTCGGCGGCGCGCTCGAGCGCCCCACGCACGGCCTGCTCCAGCGCCGGCGGGCTGATGGGCTTGTGGACGAAGGCGTCGGCCCCGGCGGCGAGGCCTTGAGCACGGAGCGCCTCGTCGAGGTCGCTGGTGAGCAGGATGACGGGGACGTCGCGAAGGGACTGCGAGGGATCGCTGCGGAGGTTGCGCACGAAGGCGATGCCGTCCATCGGCACCATCCGGACGTCCGCAATCACCAGGTCGATCGGGTGTCGGCGGAGCAGCATGAGGGCAGTCGCCGCATCCTCCGCCTCGACGAACTCCCGCCCGACCTTCATCAGGTAGACCTTCAAGATGGCGCGGATGGTGGCGCAGTCATCCAGGAGCAACACGGTCTGGCGCAGACGGTCCATCACGCATCCCTCCCCTGACAGGGGGAACAGAAGATTCCGAGGACACCAAACGCAAGTCGTGTGCCTCAGCGAATGGGGATTTGAAGGCGACGATTCAACCCGATGAATGGCTGGCCTTTTTTCGTCCGTGCGATGGCCGCTCGCTCAGCCTCGGATCCATGCAGAAGTGAAATGCCGCTGAGGTTGGGTTGCAGGTTTGCGGGCCCAGCGGGGGGGTAGAAAGGCGAACGGCCCTCTCCTGAGCAGGAGAGGGCCGTCGATGACCAGGACTGAAGGTCCGTTACTTCTTCGCGGGAGACGTGGCGGGAGCGGCGGCCGGAGCAGCCTTGGCGTCCTTCTTCTCCTCGGGCTTGGCGGCGGGAGCAGCGGCCGGAGCAGCCTTGGCGTCCTTCTTCTCCTCGGGCTTGGCGGCGGGAGCAGCGGCCGGAGCAGCCTTGGCGTCCTTCTTCTCCTCGGGCTTGGCGGCGGGAGCGGCGGCCGGAGCAGCCTTGGCGTCCTTCTTCTCCTCGGGCTTGGCG
>CAZAIE010001255.1:0-2370 GCA_964485035.1 uncultured Myxococcaceae bacterium
CCTCTCGGGCGCGGCGGTGGACGTCTTCCCCGAGGAGCCCAAGAGCGACGCCGAGGAGTTCCACAGCCCCCTGCGCGGCCTCCCCAACGTCATCCTCACCCCGCACGTGGGCGGCTCCACCGAGGAGGCCCAGGCGAACATCGGCGGCGAGGTGGCGGGCAAGCTCGCCGACTACTCGGACACCGGCTCCACGGTGGGGGCGGTGAACTTCCCCCAGGTCCAGCTCCCCACGCGCGCCGCAGGGACCCGCTTCCTGCACCTGCACCACAACGTCCCCGGGACCCTGCAGAAGGTGAACGCCGCCTTCTCCTCGCGCGGCCTGAACATCGCCGGCCAGTACCTGCAGACCTCGGGCGAGCTCGGCTACGTGGTGGTCGACGTGGACGGCGAGGTCCCCGAGCGCGAGATCCTCGCCGACCTGCGGGAGGTGCCCGGGACGCTGCGCACGCGCTTCTTGTACGAGCGGCGGGCCTGAGGGCCGCTACTGCTTGAACACCTGCAGCGCGGCGCGGACCGGAGCGTAGTCCTCGTCGGCGACGGTGGTGAAGCCCTCGGCGTGGAAGGCCGTCTGCAGGACCTTGCGGCCCTCCTCGGTCTTCTCCAGGTCCTGCGCCGCGGCGAGCAGCGCGGCCACGCCCTCGGCGGGGAAACCGTCGCGCACCGCGAGCACGTCGTTGGGCAACGCCTCGGTCGACGCGACGATCTGCAGGCGGCTGGCCTTCTCCCCCACCGCGTTCTTGCACCCGGTGATCACCTTCACCGGCTCCGCGGCGGGGTCGATGGAGTAGGAGGCGCCCACGTGGAAGCGCCCCTCCACCACCGCGCGGCAGACCTCGTCGTGGCTGCCCAGGAACGCCTGCTCCACGAACACCCCTGCGGGGTCGATGCCCCGCTGCAGCAGCAGCGCCTTGGGGAAGATGTAGCCGGTGGCCGACGAGGGGTCGACCCAGGCCACCTTGAGCTCGCGGCCCTTCTTCAGGTCGTCCAGCGACTTGAGCGCGCTGTCGGGCGCGGAGTAGAGCACCGCGCGGGAGATGGGCTGGCCATTGCGCACCACCTTGGCCAGGAGCTGCACCCGTCCTTGCGCGGTGGTGCGCACGTACGCGAGCGGCGCGAGGTAGCCCACGTCCACCTTCCCCTGCGCGAGGTAGGCCGCGAGGGTGTCGTAGTCGGGGAAGACCGCCGCGCGCGCCGGCTTGCCCAGCGCATTGGCCACGAACTTCGCCAGCGCGTCGGCCTGGACCTGGGCGGTCGCGGTCCCTGAGGAGACGATGAGGCCCACGGTGTGGGTCCCCGCGGGCGCCGGGGCCAGCTCGAACGCCTTGGGCGCGGGCCGGGTGGTCGCGCAGGCGGGGAGCAGGACGAGCGCGGCGATGGCGAGGACGGCGAGTCGGCGGTGCATGGGTTCCCCTCGTAGACGGTGGGTGCGAGAGCCGGAGGATAGGCCCCAGCGGGGGGCGGCCTCAAGGCGTGTCGCTGGCCGGCGGGTCCCTCGCTGGCGGAGTGGGGCGCGCCGGGTGCACACTGGCCACGTGATGCGTCGGGGGATCGGCATCCTGGTCGTGGCGGCGCTCGTCGCCGCCGTCCTGCTCTACCTCGCGGGGCGCTTGCCCGAGGTCACGGTGCGGGTGGTGGACCTGCCCGCGCGGGCCGAGCAGGTGCTGCCCTACCAGGCGCGCGATCGCGAGGGGGCGCTGGTGGTCTCCTGGGTCGAGCGCAGCGGCCTGGGCCCCGAGGTCCGCGCCACCTGGGGCGAGTCGTTCGACCTCACCACCGGGGAGCCGGTGGCGCGTCGCCCCCTGCGCGGGCTGGCCACCTGCTACGGCGTCCTGCGCGACCGGCTCTGGTGCTGGACCGACGAGCTCGGCCTGCAGGTGCGGCGGATGCCGGAGCTGGGCCTGCAGTCCAGCCAGCTCGACCTCATCAACCGCTTCCCGGCGCTCGCGGGGGTGCTGCGCGACAAGCCGGGGGACTTCGGCATCGACAACCGCGGGCGGGTGGTCCTCTCCTCCAACGACGGGCGCTTCTGGGTGCTGGAGGGCGACCCGGAGCGGCTGGTCGGCCCGATGGACCCGGAGGCGGTGGGGCCTCCGGGGAGCACCCCGCTGGTCAGGGTCGCGCGGTTCGCGGCGCCGGTGGCCCTCGAGGGCGCGGGCGAGCGGGCGCGGGTGTCCTTCGACGGGCGCCTCTCGAACCAGGAGTTCTACCAGCCGCGCCTGGTCGAGGACCGTCTCTCGCGCCGGGGCGTCTCCTTCGAGGGCCCGCCCGGGGTGCTGGTCGCCCACTTCGCGCGCAGCGACGCCAGCGGCGTCCCGCTCGGCCTGGCGCTCTCGCGGGTGGGCGCCGACGGGGCCACGGCGTGGACCTTCC
>CAZAIE010001256.1:0-2369 GCA_964485035.1 uncultured Myxococcaceae bacterium
GAAAGCTCGTGAGAAAAACCTCACTCGCCTGTCCCTAGCTGCTGAGAACCGACAGACCTACCCCGCGGTCATCCCGTGAATGGCAGCCCTGATGCGCACACGCTGCCAGACGGGGGTCCTACACCTCTCGCCGAACTCGAGACGTGTGTCCCTCACGCCTGAGGGGGATGCTCGTTTCCGGGCGGCAGGGCTCGGAGGAAAGGAGAACCTGAACCTGCCAAGTGATAGGCGCGCTCCCGCAGTTAGAAAATGCCCAATGTCATCGTCCGGTTGCTGTTGGCCGCCGTCAACTCCCTGGCCGGCACCTCGGCACCTTTCGGCACATGCCCTTTTGTGAGGTGCCGAAGAAAAACGCCCCTGATTTCAGCCGAGTCCGGCACCTCCGGCACCTTGGGCACTTCTACCCGTCGGGTCGCGTGAGAGGACTTGAAGATCCGCGGAACATGAAGCTTCGCGTTGGACGGGGGGCAGCTGGATGTGCCGAACGTGCCGAGGTGCCGGAGGTGCCCGGACTCACAGGTGGTTTCGCGTCGGCACCTCGCCGGCACCTTGTGAGGGTGCCGGCGCCCGTCAGTGGATCGGCACGGTGGCGAGCGCCAACGCTGCTTCCAACTCCTCGTTGGAGCTGCTGGCGATGATCTTGGCGATCCGGAGGACGGCGCCTTCGTGCGTGCGACCGGCCTCGACCATCCTCTTCACCTCAGCCTTGTCGAGAGCAGGGAAGCCGCCTCGAAGCCCAACCTCCAGCAGTTCTTGGCGCTGGTCCGCCCAGTAGTTGATGGTGTCCTGAACGTCCTCGTCGGCCGCTTCCTGGTCGACCTCAGCGGCGAGCTCACCTTTGAGCATCAGGTCGAGGTAGGCCAGCCCAAACTCGATGTTGTGCAGCCCCGCGAAGGCGACAGCGATCGCCCACAGTTGGCCGTCGGGGTCGGCCTTCTTGAAGCCGCGGAGCATCGCCTTCTGGCCTTCGATGACCATCACCGCGTCGTCGCCGCAGGCCTCGAACGAGAACTTCGGGATCACCAAGTCGCCCATGATTTCCTCCTTGGGCACAAGCCTGCCAGGCGGGTCAGACATCTCGCTTTGGCTCGAGCGCGTTCGAACGTGCCCTCGCGCGGGGCTGCTGTAGGGAACCGCCGGATGCGTTCGCCGAATGCGTGGCGCGCTCACTGAGGTCGGCTGCTCACCTAGAAAGCGGCTGAGCGATTGACAGGCATATGGATACTCCATATGCTTCCTCGGTCGCCGGCCAGTCCCCTCGCGTTCCCTGGAGCGAAGTCATGATCGACCGCCGCGTCGAGTCGGACCTCGAGTGGTTCTTCAACTGGAGCGAGGGAGAGCTCGGTGCGCCGTCGAACTTCATGGCGATGGTCACCGTGATCAGCACCGGCTGCTCGAGCCGTGGGCTACCAACGACCGACGTGAACAAGGGCCGTCTCGAGGCAGCGGCGCGGGCACGCCACATCTCCCGCAGCCTCCAGCGCCTCGACACCCGTGACCGACGAGTGCTCCGCGCCGTCTACGGGCCCGACGCACGCGAACTCCCCGTCCTCGGAAAGGTGGCACCCGTCGCCGCGCTCACTGCGGTGGCGAAGGCAGCGCACACCGACTCGCACTCGGCCCGCTCCCTCGAGGATTGGCTGGTGCGCCTGACTTGGCGCGTGTCCGAGAAGCTCGGCGACCACCTCGTCGAGGACAGCGCGACCCTACACGCCATCGCCTCCGAGGCGTTCGGGCTCCTCTACAAGGCGCTGCGCGCCTACGAGCGCTTCGTCCCGCCGGGTCGGGAACGGCCCGTCCCCGCGGTTGCCCCGACCCTCCGACGGGCCGCGTGAGCCCTGGCGCGCCCTGGCCGTCCCTCGCCGTCCCGATTTGCAGTGGGGTGTAGAGGCTCCGGGCGGCGGGGTGCCAGCTTCCTGGCGGACACAAAAATCCGAGGGGGGGCCTCGGCTCCGGACTGCGCCCCTTCCTTCGCGCGCCGAAAAAACCCTCGCACTTACTTACCTGCCGGGAACGGGCAGGCGTCGGTTCCAGAGGGAAAGCGGCCGAGATGACGGCAGTCGAAACGTAATTCCTATGTAAGTCGGACTTACCAATGCGGGAGCACTGAGGTGGCGCGAGCCAAGCCCGATACCCAGGTGACCGCCAGCCGGGCGACTCGTCTGGACTGGATGCCGCTCGGGCAGCTGCAGCCCGCGAAGCGCAACCCGAAGCAGCACAGCTCCGAGATCGGCACCAGCATCGGGCGCTTCGGATACGTCGAGCCGATCGTCCTCGACGAGCGCACGGGGCGCATCGTCGCCGGCCACGGGCGCCGCGAGGCGCTCCTGGCGATGCGGAAGCGGGGAGAGGCTCCGCCCGCGGGGGTT
>CAZAIE010001257.1:0-2369 GCA_964485035.1 uncultured Myxococcaceae bacterium
CGCTGGCGGTCGGTGGCTTCTCGGCCGAGCAGATGCGGGACCTCTCGGCGCGGGAGCGCGAGGTGTTCGAGTACGTGGTGGCGGGCTACCGGGTCTCGCAGATCGCCCAGCGCCTGTTCGTGAGCCAGCACACCGTGCGCAACCACCTCAAGGCCATCTTCCTGAAGCTGGGGGTGCACTCGCAGGCGGCGCTGGTGGCGGTGGCCCGGTCGCCGCGGCCCTGAGCCGGGTCCGGACTACCCGCCCTTCCCGTTCACCGGCAGCAGCACCGTGAAGGTGGTCCCCTCGCCCACCCGGCTCTCGAAGGTCAACGTGCCGTGATGGCGCTCCACCACGATCGACCAGGCAATGGAGAGCCCCTGCCCGCTGCCCTTCCCCACCTCCTTGGTGGTGAAGAACGGCTCGAAGATGCGGTCGCGGATGGCCTCGGGGATGCCGGTCCCGGTGTCGCGGATGTCGATGCGGACCCGCTCGCCCTCGTGTGCGGTGCGGACGTGGATGCGGCCGCGCTGGCCGGTCCGGCCCACCACGTCCCCGATGGCGTGCGCGGCGTTGACCAGGAGGTTCAGGAACACCTGGTTCAGGTCCCCGATGTCGCAGACCACCGGTGGCAGCTCGCCGAGCTCCAGCTCCACGTCGGCCACGTACTTGTACTCGTTGCGCGCGATGGTGAGCGTGGCGTTGAGGGCGCGGTTCACGTCCGCCGGGACGTGCTCGTTGCTCTCCGGGTGGTAGGCGAACTCCTTCATCGCGCGGACGATGCGGGTGATGCGCGAGACCCCCTCCTGGGCGCGCTCGAACGCGGACGGGGCGTTCTCCTCGACGTAGGCGAGGTCGGCCGTCTCCTCCGCGCGCCGCAGCTCCTCCTCCACCTCCAACCCGGAGACTGGACGCAGCACCTGCAGCGCGCGGCGATAGGTGGCGTTCAGTGCGAGCAGGTCGCGGAAGCTGTCGGCCAGGAACTGCAGGCTGTCCCCCACGTACTGGGTGGGGGTGTTCAGCTCGTGGGCGATCCCCGCGGCGAGCTGGCCCACCGCCTCCATCTTCTGGGCGTGGCGCAGCTCGGTCTCCAGCTGCTCCTTGCGACGGCGCTCGGTCTCGTCGGAGACCAGCAGCAAAAGCTGCCTCCAGGGCGCCTCGCCCACCACCTGCCGGACCTCGCAGGAGAGCGGCCGGCCGGCCACCGTCAGCCGCCGCGGCGCCAGCCCCAGCTGCTCGGCGGTGGGCTCCCGCCTCGCCTGGACCCCCTCGAAGAAGACCCGGAACTCCTCGGCGTAGGCCGGGTCCACCCGGGCCAGCACCGAGAGCCACTGGGTGCGCGGCTCCAGCCGTCCGAACCACTCCGCCACCTTCGCCGACGCCTCGCCCACCACCCGCCCCTCGCGGTCGAGGGTGACCAGGCCCTGGTTGACGCTGTCCAGCACCAGGCGCAGCTCCCGGCTCGCGCGCGCCGCCTGCCCGGCCCGCTCCGCGCCCGCCAGGGCCTGCGCGGCCAGGGGCTGCAGGAGCCGGGCGGCCTCCACCTGCTCCCGACCGAACGCGTCGGGGTCGCGGCGGATGCACACCAGCAGCGCCGTCTCCGGGGCCGCCCGGAGCGGCAAGAGCAGCGCCGAGCCTGCCCGCTCGCGCAGCGCCGGCGGCTGCTCCGCCCACTCCGCGACCGCCCGCGCATCCTCGTGGACCACCACCTCCCCACCCGCGAGGCAGCCCGCGCACGAGGGGCCCACCCTCCAGCGGATGCCGAGCAGCCCCGGGTCGGTGACCACGGTGGCCTCCAGCACGTCCGCGCGCTCGGCCGCCTGGACCACGAAGGCCTCGTCGAAGCCCAGCGGCTGACGCAGGGAGCGGGTGACCCGCAGCAGCACCGACTCCCGCGAGTCGACCTCGCCGAGCGCTTGCATCCCGGCGAGGAGCACCTCGTTCTGCTTGCGCAGCGAACGGTCCGTCGGAGGCTCGGGGTGCGGCATGGCCAGGGCGTGCATGAGTGAGTCCTCCCGCGTTCAGGGGTCCGCGTCGTCCGGGTCCTCGCCGCCGTCCGCGTCCAGCAGCACGCTGCCGTCCGCCGCCCGGCTCACCCGGGTGATGCCCGGCCACTCGTCCTCCAGCCGGGCGGCGGCCCGATCCTTCGGCGCCTCGGCCAGGCGCCGCGCGCTCTCCCGGGTGAGCTGCTGCGCCAGCAGCGCCTCCTGCAGCGTCCGCAGCAGCGTCTGGGGGTCGCACGGCTTGGTGAGGATGCGGAAGGCCCCGCCCTCGTTGATCGCCCGCAGCGTGGTCTTCAGCGAGGAGTGGCCGGTGAGGATGAGCCCCACCGTCTCCGGGTACTGGCGGTGCACCACGCCCAGGAACTCCGCCCCGCCCATCCCCGGCAT
>CAZAIE010001258.1:0-2368 GCA_964485035.1 uncultured Myxococcaceae bacterium
CTCCCTTCCCTGGCGGCGTGCCCCCACAGCGGGGGCAGGTGTTGCTTCCGGGCATCAGCGAGCTGCCGCACTTCGCGCAGGTGGTCATGTGTCCCCCGAGTCGAGCATCATGCCGGGCATCATGGCCGTTTCCTGGACGGGAACTCCAGGAACGACGAGCGGTTGGCGGCTGGCGGAAGCGTGCGTGGAACCGAAGTCCCGGGGCCCGGATACACCACGGCAAAGGCGAGCCACTCCGCCGAGGAACGAAAGAAACCTTGCTCCACGGCCTCACAGAGGCGGACCTCGCCAGACGTTGTCGGAACGGCGACCCGCCTGCGTGGCGGGAGCTGGTCCGGCGGTTCACCCCGCTGGTCTACCGGCTGGCCCACCGGATGCTGCGCGACGGCCACGAGGCGAAGGACGTGACGCAAGAGGTCTTCATGAGGATGCACCGCTCCTTCTCCAGTTATGACCCCACCCGGCCGATGACGCCCTGGGTGGCCCGGACGACCTACCACGCCTGCCTGCGCCGGCTGGAGGTGGTGTCCCGGCTGCCGGAGAGCACCGAGGACGAGGTGCTGGTGCGCGTCCGGGACGACCACGCGCAGAGCCCCGAGGACGTGGCCCAGTCGCGGGAGGCGCAGGCGTTCCTGGCCGAGGCGCTGCAGGACCTCTCGGCGCAGGACCGGGCGCTGCTCGACCTGCGCTACCGCGAGGGGCTGTCGGACTCCGAGGTCTCGGAGGCCACGGGGATGCCGGTGAACACGGTGAAGACGCGCATCTTCCGCGCGAGGGCGCGGCTGCGCGAGTGGCTCACGCCGCGGCTGGCCGGGGAGGCGTCATGACCAGCGACCTCGAGAGGCGGATCGACGACTACCTGGACGGCGCGCTCTCCCGCGAGGAGGCCCGGGCGATGGAGCGCGACCTGGCCCGGGACCCGGAGGCGGCCAAGGCCCTGACCATCGCGCTGGCGCTGCGCGAGGCGCTGCTCGACGGCCCGCCGCCCCCGGAAGGCCTGGAGGAGGAGATCATGCGGGCGCTGTCGGTCGAGGTCCGCGCCCAGTCGAAGAAGAAGAAGGAGGAGGAGGGCCGGGTCACCAGCGCGCAGGTGCTGCTCGCCGGGGTCGGCGCCGGGTTGCGCGCCCCGGGCCTGTTGCTGCGCGGCACGACGGTGGAGGCAGGCGAGCAGCCGGCAGCCAGGGGCCTCGCGCAGGCTCGGTGGATCCTGGGGCCGCTGGGGGCGCCGAAGCCGCACCCGCAGGCGCCGCCCAAGCCGCTCTGGCGCCGGGCAATCGACTACGCCTGGAGGAAGCTGTGAGCATCCTCGTCACCGTCCTCCTGGTGCTCCTGGGAGTGCTGCTCGCAGTGGTCGTCCTCCCGTTCCATGTGCGGGGGCGGGCCGCGGTACACGACTCTTCGCCCACCGCCGCGGTCCGCCTCCATTGGGCCTGGGGGTTTCTGGGGTTCGAGCTCTCGACTTCCGGCGCCTTCCTCCGCGTGGCGGGGCTGCGGGTGTGGCGCTTCCGGAAGAGGTCCAAGCGGGACCGGGAAGAGAAGGCCGAGAAGGGCGAAGAGGAAGAGTCCGACGAGAAGCCGAAGAAGCCGGTGCTCGCCCGCCTGAAGGCCCAGTGGCGTCACCGCCAGGTGTTGATGCGCATCCTTGCGCGCGTGGCCCGGCCGCTGCGGCTGCGCCTGCGGATCAGCGGGGTGGTGGGCACGGGCGACCCGGCGGACACGGCGATGCTGCTCGGGGCCTTGCGACTCTTGGCGGAGCTCCCGGGCGTGGAGGTGGACGTGGGCTGCGACTGGCTGGACGAGGAGCTGGAGATCGATGTCGAGGGCAGCGCGCGGGTGTGGCTGCTGCACCTGTTGGGCGTGGCGGCGGCGGTGCTGGTGGTGCGGGAGAACCGCGTCGCGCTGCGGGCCGTGAACTGACGAGTGTTGGGCGAAGAAGAGCAGGACAAGGAGGCAGTCATGGAGGAGATCAGGAAGCTGCTCGAGGTCATCCGGTCCCGGCTGACCAGCGTGCCGCTCAAGGACTCGGTGGCGTCCAAGCCGCTGAGCGTGGAGAACCGGCACGTGCTGGTCCTCAGCGAGATCACCGTCGGGTTCGGGGTCGGCGGCGGGACCGGGGAGGAGCCGGGCGAGCGCGGCCAGACCAAGGGCACCGGCGGCGGCGGTGGCGGGCTCACCAAGGCCAGCCCGGTCGCGGTGCTGGTGGTGGAGCAGGGCAAGGTCAGGCTCGACAAGATCGGGAACTAAGGGAGGTCGCTCATGGACAGCATGCAAGGCGTTTTCGGGGCCATCAGCGGCCAGCTCGGTGACCTGGCCAACGGCGAGGCGGTGGTGGGCTCGCCCATCAAGCTGGGCGCGGTCACCCTCTATC
>CAZAIE010001259.1:0-2367 GCA_964485035.1 uncultured Myxococcaceae bacterium
CGGCTCCGCCGCTCGATGGTCGGCACGAGCACTTCGGTTGCGGCGGAGCCGCGCTCACAGCCGCTTCTCGCCATGGTCCTTGCCGTCGAAGCGGAGGATGACGCCCTTGCCCTCGACCTTGGTCGAGAGGTTCACCGGACGCTTCCACATCGACTGCAGGTTCTTCAGCGTGTCCCGCGCGTAGTCCATCTTCAGGTCGGTGCCGTCGTGCCGGTGCGAGAGCAGCAGCTCAGCGCGGTTCTCGTAGTTGCCGTCCACCACCTCGATGACCGGCTGCCCGAAGTTGGTGAGCTGGTTGAGGAGCTTCTCCTTGATGGCCTTGAACTCCCTGGTCATGATCTCCCAGGAGTTCTTCTTCTCGTTGAAGCCGTAGACGAACATCTTCTGCTCGACCGCGAAGTCGGGCGTGAGGAACTCGTCGATGAAGGTGACGTCGTTGTAGTGCCGCCTGACCTCGAAGATCTTCTCGCGCCCCAGCCCGGTCTTGCGGTCCCACGCCTGCCGCTCGCGCAGGTCGTCGCACTCGTCGTACTCCTTGCCGAAGCGCCCCTTGTTCCACCGGTCTTCGATGAACCGGTACAGCTCGATGCCCAGCTTGTACGGGTTGATCGACCCGGGCCGCGTCCCCATCACGCCCGAGTGGTGGTCGGCGAAGTCGATGACCTCGGAGTCCTTCAGCGCCTTCTGCGTCATGATCGTCGAGTGCCAGTAGCTGGCCCACCCCTCGTTCATGATCTTGGTCTGCCCCTGCGGCGCGAAGTAGTACGCCTCCTCGCGGATGATGGAGAGCAGGTCGAACTCCCAGCGCTCCAGCGGCGCGTTCTCGAGCAGGAAGAGCAGCACGTCGCGCTCCGGCCGCTCCGGGAACTTGCGCGCCTTCTTCTGCTCCTCCTCCTGCTTCTTGCGCTGCTGCTCCATGAACTCGTGCGGGTTCACGTAGCCGCGCATGTACTCGCGCTCCACCTTGAAGCCGGTCACCGGCTGCGGCGGCTCGGGCTCCTCGCCCTCCTTCTTGGGCGGGCGCCGGGCGAGCAGGTTCGCGTGGTAGTCGACGAGGTTCTCCAGCGACAGCGCCCGGTCGATGAAGTCCTCGATCTGGTCGATGCCCAGCCGGTCGATCCAGCGGCGCACGCGCGTGGCGTGGTTCGCCATCTCGTCCATCATCTTCCGGTTGGTCTGCGCGAAGCTGAAGTTGTTCTTGAAGAAGTCGCAGTGGCCGTACACGTGCGCCATCACGATCTTCTGGTCCACTTCCCCGTTGGACTCGAGCAGGTACGCGTAGCAGGGGTCGTTGTTGATGACCATCTCGTAGATCTTCGAGAGGCCGTACTCGTACCCCTTCGAGAGCTGCTCGTACTCCATGCCGTACTTCCAGTGGGGGTAGCGGCTGGGGAAGCCGCCGTACGCCGCCACCATGTTGATCTCGTCGTAGCTGAGGACCTCGAAGATGGTCTCGAAGAAGTCCAGCCCGTAGCCGCGGGCGTACCCCTCGATCTCCTGCTTCAGCTCGGCCAGGCGTGGGGTCAGGGACACGGGGTCGTTCCTCTCGGGTGGGCCCGGCTCACTTGCCGCGGCCGAGGAAGTCCTTGATCGACTGGTAGATGGCGTCCTTGTCGGCAATCTCCGAGAGCGCCACGTTCTCGGCCGACCCGAACGCCTCCTTCAGGTCCTTGATGAACTGCCCGGAGCCGTAGGGGCTCTCCACCTGCCCGTAGCTGAACAGGTTCGAGGACGGCAGCACCTCGTCCCGCAGCACCTCCACGCACAGGCGCGTGTCGTCGGCCGACCAGTTGTCGCCATCCGAGAAGTGGAAGGGGTAGATGTTCCACGACGAGGGCGGGTAGTCGGCCTTGATGATGTCCCGGCACAGCTTGTAGGCGCTGGAGATCATCGTGCCGCCCGACTCGCGGGTGTGGAAGAACGTCTCCCGGTCCACCTCGCGCGCCACCGCGTCGTGGATGATGTAGCGGACCTCCAGCCCCTTGTACTGGGTGCGCAGCCACGTATCGATCCAGAAGCTCTCGGCCCGGACGATCTCCTTCTGCTCGTCGCCCATCGAGCCCGAGACGTCCATCATGTAGATGATGACCGCGTTGGACTGCGGCAGGTTCTCGATCTTCCAGGTGCGGTACCGCTTGTCGGCGCGGGTGGGGATGATGACCGGGTTCTTGGGGTTGTAGGTGCCGCTGGCGATCTGCCGCTTCAGCGCCTGCTTGAAGGTGCGGCGGAAGTGGCGCAGCGACTCCGGGCCAGTGGTGTTCACGCCCGTGTACTTCAGCCGCGTGGTGAAGATGCGCTCCTTGCCCTTGGGCTGGATGCGCGGGAGCGCCAGCTCCTCGCCCAGGATGGCCGCGAGCTCGTCGAGGG
>CAZAIE010001260.1:0-2362 GCA_964485035.1 uncultured Myxococcaceae bacterium
GGGTGGGAGCCGGGAAGAGCCGGAAACGATTCCCGGTTCGAATCCCCGAGGACCGGACGGGCTCTCACGGGTGGGCGCACGACGCGCCGGAGACCTTCGACCCATGACCTTCGACCTCCTGGGACTCTTCGCCGCCGGCCTGGCGACCTTTGCCTCGCCGTGCATCCTGCCCCTGGCTCCGGTGTACCTCGGGCTCGTGGGCGGCGCCTCCATCGGTGAGCTTCGGGCTGGCCGGCGCATCGCCCGGACCCTGGCCGCGGCGACCGCGTTCACGCTGGGGCTCGGCGTCGTCTTCGTCCTCCTGGGCCTGGCGGCGACCAGCCTCGGCCACGCGCTGGTCGCGCACCGGACGTTGCTCCTCCAGCTCGGCGGCCTCGCCATCTTCCTCTTCGGCCTCAAGTACCTGGGCGTCCTCCAGCTGCCGTTCCTGGACCAGGAGTTCCGGCCAGGGATGGAGCGCGCGAAGGGCGGGTCCATCCCCGGCGCCTTCGTGATGGGCGCGGCCTTCGGCCTGGGGTGGACGCCCTGCATCGGCCCGGTGCTCGGCTCGGTGCTCACCTTCACCGCCACCAGCGCGACGCAGACCACGCAGGGAGCGCTGTACCTGGCCGTCTACGCCGCCGGCCTCGGCCTGCCGCTCATCGCCGCGGCCGCCGTCGCCCCGCTGGCCCTCGGCGCGCTGCAGAAGGCGCAGCGCTACCTGCGCCCGATGCAGCTCGCGACGGGGGGACTGCTGGCGATCGTCGGGCTCCTGGTCCTCACCGACAACGTCGGCCTGCTCGATCCGACCCGGCTTTTCAAGGGTGAGGAGGCGGCGCACCCCGCGCCCGTGGCGTTCGTCGATCCGGCTGCGTCGAGTGGCGTGAGCGGCACCTGTGGTGGCGGCGCGGACGCCGGGGCCTGTGCGCTGCCCACCGAGGTCGTGGCGGACGCCCCCGAGCAGCAGTTCCCCGAGGGGCCGGTGATGGTGGAGTTCGTGGGGCGGCACTGCCCGGTCTGCCTGCGCATGGCGCCCATCGTCGGGGCGATGAAGCGCGAGTGCCTGGGCCAGGGCGTGAAGATCCACCGGATCGAGGTCGATGCCCCAGGCGGGCGGGAGCTGGCGCGGCGCCACGGCGTGCTGGGCGTGCCCACCTTCCTCTTCATCGATGCCGATGGGCGCGAGGTGGCCCGGATGGTCGGCGAGCAGCCGCACGAGAGCCTTGCCCAGTCGTTGCAGGTGCTGTCCGGCGGCAAGTGCAGCGGGTTCCGCGCGTTTCCCGGTTGAAGGACCGCCCCGGCCCGAACCCTTTCGGGGCCGCAGCGCTCATATCCTGCACAGGTTCGCGGTTCCTCCCGGACCGAAAACACGAGGTGTTCGATGGGTTTCTTCTCCAAGCTGTTCGGTCCCAAGCAGCCCGAGGTCTGGCCGGTCCACGTCGACGACACGAACTTCAAGGACGAGGTCTCGCGCTCGCCCATCCCCGTGTTGCTCGACGTCTGGGGCCCCAACTGCGCGCCGTGCAAGCAGATGGAGCCCATCGTCATCAAGCTGGCGACCAAGTACCAGGGCCGCGTGAAGGTGGCGGAGATCAACGCCGCTGCCGCTCCCAAGACCATGTCGCGCCTGAACGTGATGGGGACCCCGACCATCGTCTACTTCAAGGGTGGCCACGAGGTGGAGCGCGTGGTGGGCTTCCGCGGCGAGCTCTATCACTCGCAGTTCATCGAGGAAGAGCTGCTGGATCCGCCGGCCGAGCCCGCGGCGACGGGGACCTGACCTGGCCAAACCCGCGCTGCTGGCTGAAGCCCAAGACTTGCTTCGCCCTGGCTGGGCGCCGATGGCCGGGGCTGGATGCGCTTGGGCGCAAGGGCTGCTATCACGCCGGCCGTGAACCGCACCGCCACCGGCATCGCCTACGTCGTCGCCTCCGCACTCTGCTTCGGCGCGATGCCCGTCTTCGCCCGTCGCGCGGGCGAGTCCGGCGTCGACACCCAGACCCTGCTCCTCGTGCGCTTCGCCATCGCCTCCGCGGTGATGTGGGGCGTCTTCCTGTGGCGACGGGAGACTCTCCCGCGAGGCAGGGCCCTCTGGATGCTCGTGGGGATGGGCGCGCTTGGATACTCGGGCCAGGCGTTCTGCTTCTTCACCGCGCTCCAGCACGCGTCGGCCGGACTGGTCACGCTGCTGCTGTACCTCTACCCGGTGCTGGTGGCTCTCCTCTCCTGGGCAGTGTTTCGCCAGCCGCTGGGCCGGGTCCAGCTCGCGGCGGTGGCCCTGGCGCTCGTCGGCAGCATCCTGACGATTGGGCGGGCGGGGGACGGCGAGCCGCTCGGCATCGCCCTGGGGCTCGGTGCTGCCCTCATCTACTCCCTCTACATC
>CAZAIE010001261.1:0-2357 GCA_964485035.1 uncultured Myxococcaceae bacterium
AGGTCAAGAGCCCGGGGCTGAAGCCGCTCTTCGAGAAGGCCACCCGCCTGCTCGAGCGCTTCCGCAAGCACACCGCCCGCCACGTCCCCCGCGCGCAGAACAAGCCCGCCGACGAGATGAGCAACCGCGCCATCGACGAGCGGATGTAGCACTCAGGCGGTGAGCTCGCCCACCAGGTCGCGGGCCATCAGCCGGGCGACCGTGCGCGCGTCGCGGTGGTAGGCGAGCACGTGCATCAGCTTCACCAGCGCGGTCTCGGGGGTCATGTCCCCCCCACCGACGGCCCCGCGCGCGAGCGCCGCGGCGCCCGCCTCGTAGAGCGAGAGGTCCACCGCGTTGCAGCGGGCCTGGCTCACCATCACCGTGGGGATGCCCCGGTCGCGCGCCTCGTCGAACAGCGGGAGCAGCGAGTGCTCGCCCTCGATGGGGAAGTTCCCCGCCCCAAACCCCTGCACCACCAGGCCGCGCAGCCCCGGGAGGATGGAGCGGGCCACCGCGGGCGGGATGCCCGGGAAGAGCTTGAGCAGGAAGACGTTGGGCTCGAGCCGCGGCAGCACCTGCGGCCGCTCGGGTCGCCGCTTGGGCCGGGGGGCCCAGACGATGTCCACGCCCAGCGTCCCCAGCGGCGGGAAGTTGGGGGTCTCGAAGGCGTCGTAGTCGTTGATCTTGACCTTCCGGGTGCGGTTGCCGCGGAAGAGGCGGGAGTCGAAGCAGATGCTCACCTCCGCGGGGCCGCTCGCGGCGGCGGTCACCGCGTCGATGAGGTTGAGGCGGGCGTCGGTGCGCACCTCGCCGAGCGGGCGCTGGGAGCCAGTGAGGACCACCGGCTTGCGCAGGCCGCGCAGCATGAAGGAGAGCGCGCTCGCGGTCCACGCCATGGTGTCGGTGCCGTGCGTCACCACCACCCCGTCCACGTCGGGCAGCCGCGCGTGGATCCGCTCGGCCAGCGCGGACCAGAGGGCGGGCCGCATGTCCGAGGAGTCGATGTTGGAGAACACCTCGAAGCGCACTAGCGCGATGCGCGATAGCTCGGGCACCTGCTCGCGCAGCGTCTGCTCGAAGTTCGCCGGGTGCAACGGCTGGGGCCGCTTGCCCTCCATCGCCAGCGTCCCGCCGGTGTGGAGCATGAGGATCCGCTTTCGCCTGGCCACGGCTGCCCTCCTTGGGATGGGCCGCGGATGATACCCGCTGGGCGGGCAGACTGGGGCGCGAGTTGATGCCGCAAGTCCGCGTCCGCCCAGCGGATTCGGCGCTCTTGCGCCTTGAGGCTGGCGGGCTGCATCGACTAACATCGCCGCCCCGATGCGCACCCGCTCGAACCGAGTCCTGCTGGGACTGCTCGCCTGCTCCCTGCTGGGGGCGACGTGCGGCTCGCGGGTGCCGGACGCGCTGGAGGGCTCGGGGCTGGACGCGGCCGCGCGCCAGAGCGCCCGGGCTGCGCTGCAGGCGCTGCACTGCCCCGACGACGCCTCCAGCCGGGACGCGACGGGGTGCCCGCCCCGCACCCGGCGGCTGGCGGTGGAACTGGCCCGACTCGGCGCCACCGCCGGCGAGATCGTCCTGGAGGTCGAGCGCTACGAGGCCTCGCTGCGCGAGCCTTCGTCGATCGTCGCGGTGGCCGACGCGCCCTGCCGCGGTCCGGAGCAGGCGCCAGTGACGGTGGTGGTGTTCTCGGACTTCGAGTGCCCGGCGTGCGCGAACCTGGTCCCCACGCTCCAGGCCCTGCAGGGCCAGCCGGAAGTCCGGGTGTGTTTCCGCTACTTCCCCCTCGACAGCCACCCCAACTCCCGCCTCACCGCGCAGGCGGCCCACCAGGCGCACCTCGCGGGGCGGTTCTGGGAGCTGCACGACCTGTTCTTCGCCCACCAGGACGACCTCTCGCTGGAGAAGGTGCTCGCGCTGGCCCGGATCGCGGAGGCCAACCCCGAAGACATCCGCCGGGCCGTCGGGGCCAATTCCCACCTCGCACTGGTCGAGGCCTCGAAGGCCGACGGGAAGGCGCTGGGCGTGGCCGGCACGCCCTCCGCGTTCGTCAATGGCCACCGGCTCACGCTTCCCCTGCTCCACCCCTTCCTCGCCATCGCGGTCGAGGACCACTCCGAGCTCGCCCGCCGCGCGCCCTGACCGTTTCCCGAACGAGAGGTCGAAGCCTTGAGAACCCTCCCGAACTCCCGAGCCTGGGCCGGCCTCCTCGCCGCAGCGCTCCTGGTCCCCTGCTCCGCCCCGGCCCAACGCCGCGTCATCACCCCGCCCGGGGTCAAGCCGGCGACGGAGGAGAAGAAGCCCCAGCCGAGCGACGCACCGCCGGCCGAGTCCAAGCCCGGCGAGGAGCCCAAGAAGGCCGAGCCGTCCAGCGA
>CAZAIE010001262.1:0-417 GCA_964485035.1 uncultured Myxococcaceae bacterium
GGGTCGAACAGGTCCCCGTCGCCGGGTCGCAGGCTCCGACGCCATGGCAGGGGCCTGCCGCAGCGCACACGACCGGGCTGCCTCCGACGCAGGCGCCTTGCTGGCAGGAGTCGCTCTGCGAGCACGCGTCGCCATCTGCGCACGCTGCGCCATCGGCCTTCGGAGGCGAGCTGCAGAGGCCCGACACGGAGTCGCACGCCCCCGCGTCGTGGCACTGGTCGGCCGCGGCGCAGACGACGGTGCTGGTGGGGGTGCAGAGGCCCTGCAGACAAGCGTCCCCCAGGGTGCACGCGTCGAGGTCCGAGCAGTCGCGTCCGTCCGGCGCGGCCGGGCTCGAGCAGGTCCCCGTCGCCGGGTCGCAGGTCCCGGCCTCGTGGCAGTCGTCCAACGCGACGCAGAGGACGCGCTGTTCACCGA
>CAZAIE010001262.1:427-2351 GCA_964485035.1 uncultured Myxococcaceae bacterium
CTCCGTGACAGACGCCCGCCTGGCACTCGTCGAGGCTGGTGCACGCATTGCCGTCGTCGCAGACCGCGCCGTCCGGCTTCGCGGGTGCAGAGCAGACCCCCGTCGCAGGGTCGCACTGGCCAGGGAGGAGGCAGGGCCCCGTGGGCTCGCACACCACGGGCTCGGCGCCGAGGCAGGTGCCCTCGAGACAGTGGTCCGAGAGCGTACAGGCGTTACCGTCGTTGCAGCTCGCCCCATCGGGCCGCGGGACCTGCATGCACTGGCCCGAGGGGTCGCAGACCGCATCGGCGCAGGAGTTGGAGGAACTGCAGCCCCCGCAGCTGAGCGTGCCCCCGCACCCGTCGGGCGCCTCACCGCACGTCCGGCCCAGCTCCAGGCAGGTCGTCGGGGTGCAGTGGCACTGGTTGTCCGCACCACACTGCCCGAAGGCGCACGTCCCGCAGTCCAGGGTCGCCCCACAGCCGTCCGGAATGGCCCCACAGGCCTTGCCGGCAGCGACGCAGTCGTAGGCGCACAGGGAGACAGTCAGGACCTCGGCCGTTCGAAGGGCGCCCCCGGTCGTGCTTCGTCCGCCGGCAACGAGGAGGGCGACATCCCCAAGAGAGGCGACTGCCGGGGTGTTCCGGATGCTGCGGAGGGATGGCTCGACGAGCCACTGGCCAGTCCTCGGATAGAACCGCTCGACCGTCTTCAGCGGGGTCGTCGCGGACTCGCCGCCGACGACCAGCACCGTTCCGTCCCTCAAACCGAGCACACGGCTGCCGCGACGCCCGGTGTGCAGGGGGCCGGTCGGAGTCCAGTCGTTCGAGGAAGGGCTCCAGAGTGCTGCAGCGGCCAGGGTTGTTCCGCCGCCCGCTGCCAGGACGCGTCCATCATGGAGGGTCACCAGGTTGGCAGCGCCTTGCCCCGGAGGGAGCGGCGCAGTGGCGGACCAAGCACCGGTCGCAGGGTCGAACACCTCGCAGGTGGAGTCCTCGTTCACCGCGAGAACCCGGTGATCCGCCAGGAGCACGAGCCGCACCGCTGCCCCCTGGGGCGACGCCGTGCTGGCCCAGGTCCCGGTCGATGGATTGAAGATCTCCGCTGCGTGGACGGGAAGGGTCGCCTGTCCACCCGCGACGAGGACCCTTCCATCGGCAAGACGGAGGGCAGGGAAGGCGCTGCGGGCCTGGGTCATGCTCGCGGTCGGGGTCCAACGACCAAGAGAGAGGTCATAGCGCTCGCACGCACTCGAGGCGACCCGGGCCGAGGTCACGAGTCCGCCGCAGACCAAGGCGTGTCCCTCATCCAAGGCGACAAGCGTCTCCATGGCTCGGGCTGTCTTCAGG
The DNA here is from genome assembly GCA_964485035.1 of uncultured Myxococcaceae bacterium. Taxonomy (GTDB): domain Bacteria; phylum Myxococcota; class Myxococcia; order Myxococcales; family UBA5297; genus CAZAIE01. The sequence goes on from CAZAIE010001262.1 coordinate 1,756, forward strand.
GAACCGGTCCGTGCCCACGTCCCTGCCTGCACGTTGTAGAGCTCGGTGGTCGCAAGGAGCGAGGCGCTTGCTCCCGTTGCCAGGACGAACTGGGGGGAGAGCGTCACCGCGCTGGGGTATCCCCGTGCATTGACCAGGGAACCGGTGGCAGCGGAGAGGCCGGCTGACGTCTGGGGCGGAGTCAGGATTCCCTCGGAGTCACAGCCCGAGACGACACACAGACAGACCAATGCGACCGTGCGAGTGCGCGACATTGCTTCTCCCCCCTTCGAGGCGATGGTGGCGTGCACCCTTGCACACTCTCTGTGTTGTCCGCAATGGAGTAGGGCGAGCGAGAGGGACCGTGGAACCTGCGTGAGACCGAGGCTGGAGCAGGCGGAGGACGACGGGACGTTGTTCGTCTCGGTGACGGGGAGGGCGTTCCACCCGGACGAGGTCTCGCAGTTGGTGGCGCGGCACGTGAGGGCGGCGGGGATCGAGGCGGGGTCGTGCCACCTGTTCCGGCACTGCGTGGCGACGGGGATGCTGGAGAACGGGGCGGACGCACGTGGCCATCGGGAGGCTGCAGGAGGTCCACGCGGCGACGCACCCGGGGA
>CAZAIE010001263.1:0-2350 GCA_964485035.1 uncultured Myxococcaceae bacterium
GGCTAGCTGCTCGCCCGCGCCAGCGCGGCGATCTCGTCCTTCTTGTAGAGCTTCAGGCGCTTCAGGCGGCGCATCTCCTGCTCCTCGGCGGGAGTCAGGTAGCGCCGGCTCTCGAACTGGATGATCTGCTCGTCGAGGACGCGGTGCTCGTTGCGCAGCTTCTCGAGTTGGAAGGTCTTGCCGGCCGCCTTGTCGTTGGGCATCTCGACCCGCTCCGTGCAACCCCCGTGGTGCAATTCCTAGTTCTTCTTCGGCTTGGCTGTCCACTCCGCGTCCGGCGGGCGGACGTAGTGCGGCTCGAGCGCGAAGACGGCCTGCTTCGAGTACGCCGGGACCTCGCGGCAGAGGGCCACCAGCGCTCCTGCGTCGGGCGTCTTCACCCGCGTCGGGGGCGGCGGCAGCGCCGAGAGCGCCGGATACGCATCCCGGCCGATGCCGTAGACCACGCTCGGCTGGCTCCCCACCCGCGCCAGCAGCGCCTCCGGCTTGAGCGCCGCCTCCGGCTCGAGGATCTCCACGCCCGGCCCGCGGCGCCGGTAGAAGCCGGCGTAGACCTCACCCTTGCGCGCGTCGAGGCAGGGCACAAGCAGCGTCCCCTCCTCCACGTCGGGCACTGCCGCGAGCGCCATCGCCGCCAGCGACGAAGCGCCCACGAGCGGCACCTGCGCCGCCCAGCAGAGCCCCTTCGCGGTCGCCAGGCTGATGCGCAGCCCGGTGAACGAGCCCGGGCCCAGCCCGACGACGACCGCGTCCAGGTCGCGCGGGCCCTTGCCCAGCCGGCCGAGCATCTCCTCGACCAGCTTGGGCAGCACGTTCGAGTGCGCGATGGGCGGGCCGACGGTCATGCGGTCCAGCACGCGGTCGGCGCCGCCCTCGCGCTGCACCAGCGCCGCCGAGAGCGTCAGCGTCGCCGTATCCAGGCCGAGCAGGAGCATCGGGCTACTTCACCGTCTTGAGGAAGTCGACGGCGTTGCGGATGCGCTTGCGGACCAGCTCGCGGCCCAGGACCTCGAAGCACGCGAAGAGCGGCGGGGTCGCGCCCTTGCCGGTCACCGCCACCCGCAGCGCGGGGAAGAGCTCCTTGGCCTTCCAGCCCGACTTCTCGCAGAAGCCACGGGAGAACTCCTCCAGCGCCTTGTCGGTGAAGGCGATGCGCTTCTGGCCGTCGCCCGGGTCGTCCACGCGCTCGATGTACTCGGCGAGGATGCCGGCCACGTCCGCGGCGGTGCGGCCCTTGGGGACGAGCTGGTCCTTGAGCGGCTCGAGCGCGAGGTCGCCGGTGAAGAAGAAGTCGGCCTGCGCCACGAAGTCGGTGAGCGTCTTGATGCGCTCGCGGACCAGCGGCGTGATGCGGCTCATGAACGGCGCGCCCAGCTTCCAGTCGATGAGCTTCTGCGCGATCTGCTCGGGGGTGAGGTCGCGGATGTACTGCCCGTTCATGTCCTGCAGCTTCACCAGGTCGAAGACCGGCTCGCCCACGGAGATGCGGTCCAGGTCGAACGCGGCGATCATCTCCTCGAGCGAGAACTTCTCGCGATCCGCGGCGATGGACCAGCCCATGAGCGCCAGGAAGTTGCGCAGCGCCTCGGGGAGGAGGCCCGCGTCGCGGTAGTAGTCGAGCGACACCGGGTTCTTGCGCTTGCTGATCTTCGACTTGTCCTTGTTGCGCAAGAGCGGCATGTGCACCCACTCCGGCTGCTGCCAGCCGAAGGAGTCGTAGAGCACCACGTGCTTGGGCGTCGAGCTGATCCACTCCTCGGCGCGGATGACGTGGGTCACGCCCATGAGGTGGTCGTCCACCACGTTCGCCAGGTGGTAGGTCGGGAAGCCGTCCGACTTCAGCAGCACCTGGTCGTCGATGCCCGCGTTGGCGAACTTGATCTCGCCGCGCAGGCGGTCCTTGAAGACCGTCTCGCCCGCCTTGGGCATCGCCAGGCGCACCACGAAGGCCTCGCCCGCCGCCGCGCGCTTGTCCGACTCCTCCTTCGAGAGCCCGCGGCAGTGGCCGTCGTAGCCCGGGTTCTGCTTCTCGGCGATCTGCTTCTTGCGGACCTCCGCCAGCCGGTCGGCGGTGCAGAAGCAGCGGTAGGCGCAGCCCTTGTCCACCAGCATCTGCGTGTGCTGCTTGTAGATCTCGAAGCGCTCGCTCTGCCGGTAGGGGCCGTGCGGGCCGCCGACGTCCGGGCCCTCGTCCCACTGCAGTCCCACCCACTTCAGCGCGCGCATGATCGCCGCCTCGGACTCCAGCGTGGAGCGGGTGCGGTCGGTGTCCTCGATGCGCAGGATGAACTTGCCGCCGTTCTTCTTGGCGAAGACGTAGTTGAACAGGGCGATGTAGGCGGTGCCGACG
>CAZAIE010001264.1:0-2350 GCA_964485035.1 uncultured Myxococcaceae bacterium
GTCCTGCTGGGTCACGTCGATGATCAGGACCTCGGCCCAGGCCGCCTTCGCGCCGAGGACCGCGAGCAGAGCTGCCGCCAGCACGAACCGGCGGGACGAAGCACCAGGACCCATGAGCACCGCTCCTTGAACCGGGCCATCTTGCCACGAAGTCGCGCCCGGCCCGCCGGGCTTCTCATCGCGGGCGAGCTGTGCTCTTTCGAGTCCATGACCGAACGCAAGGTGAAGGGCATCTTCCTCGCGCACGTCCACGACTACGTGGTGCGGGAGCACGGGCAGGCCGCGCTCGATCGGGTGATCGCCGCGCTGCCGCCCGCGCCCGCGAAGCTGCTCTCTGCGCCTGCCGGCTTCGAGTGGTACCCGCTCTCCGCCTGCGTGGAGGTGGAACGCAAGCTGGTGGAGCTGCTCTACGGCGGGGACCTGGAGCAGGCGCAGCGGCTGGGCGAGTACGACATCACCGAGTCGGTCAACAAGGTCTACCGCTTCCTCTTCCGCATCCTCGACACGACGACGATCCTCTCGCGCAGCGGCAAGCTCTGGAACTCGTTCTACGACGGCGGCCGGGTGGTGGTGGCGCAGCCGCGGGCGACGGAGGTGGTGCTCACCCTGGAGGACTTCGACTCCCTCCACCCGGTGCACTGCCACGAGATCCAGGGGGCGTTCCGCGGCTTGTTGAAGCTGTGCCGGCTCGAGCGCTTCCGCGTGGAGCACCCCGAGTGCCGCCACCGCGGGGCGCGGGCGTGCGTCTACCGACTGGAGTGGTAGCCATTCTGCCTTCCGGCGCCGTCGCCCGCCGTGGATACTGCGCGGCATGTCAGCCCGCCTCCGTGCCGTCCCGTTGCTCCTGCTGCCGCTCTTGCTGGTGACCTGCTCGGGTGAGGTCGTCGAGCCGGTCGATGCCGGGGCCGACGTCGGGGCAGCTCCCGGAGTCGATGCCGGCCTGGCTGACGGGGGCGCAGCTGCGGGCGGCGACGCCGGGGTGGATGCGGCCTCGGCCGAGTGGGACGGTGGCGACGATGCGGCCGGGGTCCCGGATGCCGGGGCCGCTGGGCCAGACGCTGGACTTGCGGGACCGGACGCAGCCTCGCCCCGACCGGATGCGGCATCACCCGGACCGGACGCGGGTGGGGTGAGCTACTGCACGGCCAGCGGGCTGCCGGGGACTTGCCTGGACGTCGCGCAGTGCTACGGGACGCGCAAGCCCACCGCCGGGCTGTGCCCCGGGTCGTCGACCACGCAGTGCTGCACGCCGCGCTTCGCCGTGGACTGCGACCCGAACGTGATGCCCCAGCCGAACGTCGGGCTCATCGAGGAGGCGGGGGAGGGCGGGTGTCCGGCCGGGATGCTGCGCGTCGGGACCTTCTGCATCGACCGCTTCGAGGCCTCGCTCGAGGAGGTCCTCGCGGACGGCAGCCGCACACCCTGGTCCCCGTACTTCCCCCCGACCGGCAAGCGGGTCCGCGCGGTGTCGCTGCGAGGCGCGGTCCCTCAGGGCTACGTGAACCAGACCGCCGCAAAGGCGGCGTGCCTCGAGGCGGGCAAGCGGCTCTGCACCGACGCGGAGTGGCTGCGCGCCCGCCGCGGCCCGTCCGCCACCACTTACCCGTACGGGAACGCGCGCCAGACCGGGGTCTGCAACGACCGCCGCTCGGTGCATCCCGCCGTGGAGCTCTACGGGACCGCCGCGAGCTGGATCTACTCGCACATCGACAGCCCGTGCCTGAACCAGCTCGAGGGCGGGCTCGCGGGCACCGGCGCCCACGCGGGGTGCGTCACCGCCGAGGGCGTGCTGGACATGATGGGCAACCTGCACGAGTGGACCGCGGACCCTGCGGGGACTTTCCGCGGCGGGTTCTACGTGGACACCGTCATCAACGGGAACGGTTGCCTCTACGCCACCACCGCCCACGACGTCTCGCACTGGGACTACTCCACGGGCTTCCGCTGCTGCGCCGACTGACGCCGATGAAGAAGACCCTCCTCGCGCTCCTTGCGCTGCACGCGCTGCGCCTCGCCGCCGCCCCAGGGTTCGAGCTGGCGCCGCAGGAGGCGTACTACTTCCTCTACGCGCAGCACCCCGCGCTGTCCTACTTCGACCACCCGCCAGCGGTGGCCTGGCTCATCACCCCCTTCGCCGCGGTCCTGGGACGCAGCGAGCTCTCGCCCCGCCTGGCGAGCTGGCTGGCGACGCTCCTGACCGGGGTGCTCTTCGCCGCCCTGGCGCGGCGGACGTTGCCCCGGGCGCGGCGGTCGTGGGCGCTGCTGCTCGCCGGGACCTCCCTGGCCGCAGCGGTGCTCTCGCTCATCGCCACGCCCGACGTGCCGCTGCTCCTCTTCTGGACCCTCGCGC
>CAZAIE010001265.1:0-2349 GCA_964485035.1 uncultured Myxococcaceae bacterium
GACGCCGCATAATTTCTTCGCGCGGCGCGACGATTTCAAAACCTAGTAGCTCAGCGCAGCAGCCCCGCCTGCCACTTCATGAGCCCGCGCATGCCTGCCTCCAGGTCTTCGGCGAGGGACTGGAGGTCGGCCTTGGTGGCGATGAGCGTGGGCTCGATGCCCAACTTCTCGGCCTGCTTGTCGCGCCGGGCGCGCAGCGCGTCGAGCCGCGCCTGGACCTCGTTGCTCAAGCGGGGTGGCCGCTCGGGCAGCTCCTGGCGCGGCAGGTCCGACTCGGGCACCGCCCTCGCCCGCTCGATGGCGGCCTGGAGGTCGGCGCGGACCGCCGGGGGCACTGCCGGCGGCAGCTCGACCACTCCCTGCGCCTGGGCCCCGCCTCGCTTGGCGACGTCCACCATCAGCTCGTGGCTGAGCACGAAGTAGGGCGGGCGGTTCTTGGCCACCGCGCGCGCCTCGCGCCAGAGCCACAGCTCGCGCAGCACCGCCAGCGCGCGCCGCGCGAGGTGCGCGCTGTTCTTGATGCGCCAGTCGCGGGTGGGGTCGGCAGGCGTGGGGATCGACGTCGCCACCAGCCGCGCACAGCACTCCTGGTGCCACTCGAGCCGGCCGAGGCGCGTCAGCTCCGCCTCCAGGGCCAGGCGCAGCGCCTTGAGGTGCCGGGTGTCGCCGTGCGCGTACTCGATCATCTTCGGGGTCAGCGGGCGCATCGACCAGTTCGCGCGCTGCGAGCCCTTCTCCAGCGTCACCCCCAGCAGCTCCGACGCCAGGTCGCGCAGGCCCGCGTGCGGCCGCCCCAGCAGGCGCGCGGCGATCTCGGTGTCGAACAGCTGTTTCGCCACGAAGCCGTGCTCGCGCCGCAGGATGCGTAGGTCGAAGCTCGCCCCGTGCAGCAGCAGCTCCCGGCCGGCGAGGTGCTCGAGCAGCGGGGCCAGGCTGGGCACGGTCAGGGGGTCGACCAGCTCGTCGCCGCCGGCGTGGCTGAGCTGGATGAGGCACAGCTTCTCCGGGTACGAGTGGAGGCTGTCGGCTTCGGTGTCCAGCGCCAGCCAGGGCGAGCGCGTGAGCGCCTCGACCAGCTCGCGGATCTGCGGTTCGGTGGTGATCATGGGGCCGTCACTGGATGCGGGGGGCGTAGCCCTGCTTGCGCAGGTCCTGCTGGATCTGGGCGATGGCCTGGTGCAGCGCGCGGTCCAGGACCTCGCGCTCGGCGTCGGTGGGCGGCCGCGCCAGCTCGATCTTGAGGGTCAGCTTCTCCAGCGACTCGATCTCGATGGAGCGCAGCAGCCCCGGGGGCAGGTGCGCCGCGACCATCTCCTGCAGCGCCTTGCTCACCGCCCCGCGCAGCTCGCCGCAGCCGCAGCTCCGCTTCTCGCGCACGGCGTCGAGGTGGCTCTGTGCGCAGAGCGCGTCGGGGTGGGAGGCGGGGAGCAGGGGCAGCGCGCGCTCGAGCAGCGCCCGGGCCTCGTCGAGCCGCTGCTGGTGCTGCAGGAACACCCCGCGCGCGACCAGCACGATGCCCAGCGGCTGCTGCTCCCCGGCGCCCTCGGCCACCGACACCGCCTGGGCGAGCAGGCCGTCGGCCTCCTCCGGGTGCCCGCGGTCGGCGAGGAAGAGCCCGCGGTTGCGCAGCACGCGCGCCCGCAGGAGCGGCGGGGCGCCGTCGCAGGCCCCCTGCGCCGCCAGGTACGCGTCCTCGGCCTTGGCTGCCTCTCCGGCGTCGTCGTGCGCCAGGGCGATGGCCTGCATCACCTCCACGGTCTGGGCGGTGTCCCCGGCCTTGCGGAAGTGGTCCCGCAGCCAGCCCAGCGCCTCCAGGCGGGCCCGGTGGTCCTGCGCCAGGCGAGCGACGTTGGAGATCGTCGCCACCAGCGGCGGCAGCACCGGAGCCGTCTCCTCGCCCACCTCCTCCAGGCGCTCGCGCAGCTCCTGCAGCACCTCCAGCGAGGCCGGGGGCGGGTCCTGGTGCGCGCGCTCCAGGCAGGCCTGGACCAGCTCCACGCGGAGCTGCGGCGGCAGGCCGTCGAAGGACTCCAACAGCGGGCGGTCGCCGCCGTAGCGGACCGCGCGGACGGCGGCGCGCAGGGCGGCCAGCGCCACGGCGCGGCGGTTGCCCTTCTCCCACAAGGTCGCCAGCGCCTTCTCCGCCAGCGCCTCCGCGGTCTCCAGCTCGCCCTGGCTGAGCAGCACCTCGGCCAGCGGCTCCTGCCCGAAGGCGAAGCCCTCGGAGTCCTGGCCGTAGACCGCCTCGCGCTCGCGCAGCCCCTGCTCGTGGACGCTGCGCGCCTCCCCGAGGCGCCCCAGGCGGTGGAGGATGTCGCCCAGGTTCATGAGGTAGGTGAGCTGCTGCCG
>CAZAIE010001266.1:0-2349 GCA_964485035.1 uncultured Myxococcaceae bacterium
GTGCACGGTCATGGCTTCGACCTCGTCGCGGCGGCGAGCACCGTCGGGCCGAGCTCGTGGAGGGGCACCAGCCGCTCGGCGCCGCCCTTCTCCCACGCGACCTTGGGCATCCCGAAGACCACGCAGCTCGCCTCGTCCTGCGCGAAGGTGCGGGCGCCCGCCTCGCGCATCTGCAAAAGGCCGTTGGAGCCGTCGCCGCCCATCCCCGTGAGGATGGCGCCCACCGCGTTCGCTCCCACGTGCTTGGCCACCGATTCCATGAGCACATCCACCGAGGGGGCGTGACCGTTCACCAGCGGGCCCGGGGCCACCTCCACGGAGTAGTAACCGCCCGCCCGCTTGACGCGCATCTGCAACCCCCCGGGCGCGATGAGCACCCGGCCGCTGACCACCCGGTCGCCGTCGGCCGCCTCCTTGACCTCCATGGGGCAGAGCTGGTCCAGCCGCTCGGCGAAGAGGCGGGTGAACGTCGCCGGCATGTGCTGGGCGATGACCACCCCCGGCGCCGTGCGCGGCAGGGTCTCCAGCACCGCGCGCAGCGCCTCGGTGCCGCCGGTGGACGCCCCCAGGCAGATGACCTTGTCGGTGCTCTCCGCCAGCGCCGCGCCCTTCTCGCGCACCACCTGGTGCAGCACCTCGGCGCTCTTCTTGTAGCGGGACACGTTCGCCGTCGAGGCGATCTTCAGCTTGGTGCGCAGCTCCAGCAGCATCCCCTCGAGGTTGCGCGCCACGTCCGCCTTGGGCTTGGAGACGAAGTCCACCGCGCCGGCGGAGAGGGCGTCGAGCGTGATGCGCGCCCCCTTCTCGGTGAGCGCGCTCACCATCACCACCGGCAGCGGCTTCTGCGCCATCAGCCGCTTCAAAAACTCCACCCCGTCCATGCGCGGCATCTCGACGTCCAGCGTCAGCACGTCGGGGTTCAGCTTCACGATGAGGTCGCGCGCGGCGTACGGGTCGGAGGCCGAGCCCACCACCTCGAGCCCCGGGTCCTGGGCCAGCCCGGTGGTGAGGATCTTGCGGACCAGGGCCGAGTCGTCCACCACCAGCACGCGGATTCGCCGGCTCATGCCCCCTCCCTCACGTAGTGCGCCGGGGCCACGTAGCGGAACACCCCGTTGTCGCGCCCGATGGACTCCGAGTGGCCGATGAAGAGGTGGCCGCCCGGCTCGGTGACCTGGCCGATGCGGCGGACCAGCGCCTCGCGGGTGGGCTGGTCGAAGTAGATCATCACGTTGCGGCAGAACACGACCTGGAAGCGCTTCTTGAACGGGAAGCTCTCGCGCATCAGGTTCATGCGCCGGTACAGCACCTCGGCCTTGAGCTGCTGGGTCACGCCCCACTGCCCGGCGCCTACCTTGCGCAGGTACTTGTTGCGCAGCGCCACCGGCAGCTCCGTCAGCCGCTCCTCGGGGTACACGCCGGTCTGCGCGATGGCCAGCACCTTCGCCGAGATGTCGGTGGCCAGGATGCCCGCCTGCCACTGTGGCCGCTCCAGGCCCAGGTGCTCGAGCACCAGCATCGCCAGGGTGTAGGGCTCCTCGCCCGAGGAGCTGGCCGCGCACCAGATGCGCAGGTCCCGGTCGCCCGCCGCCTTGAGCCGCGCCGTGACCTCGGGCAGCACCTCGTCGGCGAGCACCTTGAAGTGCGCCGCCTCCCGGAAGAAGAAGGTGTGGTTGGTGGAGATGCGGTTGGCCAGCTCGTCCAGCGCCGCCCCGGTGGGGTCGCTGGCCACGAAGCGGATGTACTCGCCGTACGAGTGCAGGCCCAGCTTGCGCACGTGGCTCTGCAGCCGCCCCATCACCAGCGCCCGCTTCTGGTCGGTGAGCTGGATGCCCAGCTTCTCGTAGACCAGGCTGGAGATGGCCCGGAACTCCTCGTCGGAGAGGGGCATGCTGGTCATGTCCGGCATCGCGAAGCTCATGCGCCACCCCCCGCCGCGGCGGCCCCGGGGTACCAGTCCCCCGCGCGCAGGCGCTCCACCTTCACCACCAGGAGCGCCCCGCCGTGGGAGTCGAAGACCACCTTGCGGCCCTGCGTCCCGCCCACGTCGCGCTCGGTCACCGGCACCCCCAGCTTCGAGAGGATCTCCAGGGCCACCGCCCCGTTCTCCTCCGCCAGCCCGGCCACGAACCCCAGCGCCGAGGGGTTCAGAGCCCCGCCCGAGACGGTGGCGTGCAGCTCGCCGGCCTGCGCGCCCAGCGACTGCAGCATGCGGGTGAGCGAGACGATGGCCGGGGCGGCAGAGCGCGGGGTCGAGACTCCGTTGCGCCGCGGGGCGACGAAGTGACACATCCCGCCGCGGCCGTGCCGCGCCGAGTACAGGGTGACCGCCACCGACGAGCCCAGCAC
>CAZAIE010001267.1:0-885 GCA_964485035.1 uncultured Myxococcaceae bacterium
CGTCGAAGCCGCCGTCCTGGAAGTCTACGGGGCGGTCCGCGGCGAGGGCCGGCTCGCCGATCGCGCGCTGGACCGCGTCCTGCGCCGCGAGAAGCGCCTCTACAGCACCGAGCGCCGCATCGTCGCCGAGGGAGTGTGGGGCCTGTTGCGCAACGAGGCCCGCCTCGACCTCGGACTCTTCGGAACGCGCAAGCCCTGGCTCACCGGCAGCGATCTCCACCGCGCGCGCTGGGCCGCCCTGCAGGTCCTCGAGGGCGCCTCAGCGCAGGAAGTGTCCCGGGTGATGTTTTTGCCTCCCCGCCTCGCCTCGCAGCTCGAGCACGTCACCGCGCCCCTGCCGGCGGGCCTCTCCGCCGCCGAGCGAATCGCCCTGGAGGGCTCGCTGCCTCCCTTCGTGGCCGACTTGCTGCTCGCAGAGCGTGGAGCCGAGGACTCGCTCGCCCTGGCCCGGGCCTTCGGCGAGCGGGGGCCGCTGACGCTGAGGGCGAACCTGCTGCACGGCGACCGCGACCAACTCCGGGAACGGCTCCGCGCCGCCGGGGTGGAGTCGCGCCCCACCCCCTTCTCGCCCATGGGCCTGGTGCTGGAGTCCCGGGTGAACGCCTTCTCCCTCGACGCCTTCCAGGAGGGCCGCTTCGAGGTCCAGGACGAGGGCAGCCAGCTCCTCGCGCTGCTGGTGCAGGCCCGGCCGGGCGAGAAGGTCGTTGACGCCTGCGCCGGCGCCGGGGGCAAGACCCTCGCCCTCGCGGCGGACATGCACAACAAGGGCGAGCTCACCGCCTGCGACGTCGATGGCGAGCGGCTCTCCGAGCTCTCGCGGCGCGCGCGCCGGGCGGGAGCCCACAACGTCCGGATGAGGCCCCTGCCCACCGACGACGCCCTGCG
>CAZAIE010001267.1:895-2347 GCA_964485035.1 uncultured Myxococcaceae bacterium
GCTGCAGGGCGCGTCGATGAGCACGCGGTCGACCTTGCCTGCGAGCGCGACGACGCCCAGGCCGACGCCGCCGTCGCCGCGCTCGCAGGCAAGGTCGACCGCGTGCTCATCGACGCGCCCTGCAGCGGGCTGGGGGCGCTCAGGCGCAACCCCGACGCCCGCTACCGGCTCAAGCCCGACGACCTCGTCCGCTACCCCGCCCTGCAGGCGCGCATCCTCGCGCGGTTCGCGGCGCTCCCGAAGCCCGGGGGGCGGGTGGTCTACGCCACCTGCAGCCTCGCCCGCGCCGAGAACGAGGCAGTGGTGGAGCGCTTCCTCGCGAGCCACCCGGAGTTCGAGCTCGTGCCCGCCGCCGGCATCGTCGGCGCCGAGGTGTGCCAGGGCCCGTACCTGCGCACCTTCCCCCATCTCCACGGCACCGACGGCTTCTTCGGCGCAGTGCTTCAGCGAAAGCACCGATAGGCCGCCCGGCCAACACAGCCTTGACCCTGTCGTCGACGCGTGGTGGCGTGCGCGGCATGTCCGACACTCCCAGGGTCTTCGGCGGCAGGTACCGGGTCGAGCGCAGCCTCGCGCAGGGCGGGATGGGCGAGGTGTTCCTCGCGGTCCAGGAAGGCCCCTCGGGCTTCTCCCGCCAGGTGGTGGTCAAGACCTTGCTGCCGGGCGGCCAGCGCTCGCCCGAGCTGGTGCGGATGTTCCAGCAGGAGGCCCGGCTGGCGGCGCTGCTCTCGCACCCGAACATCGTGCACGTCTACGACTACGGCGAGCAGGACGGGGTGGCCTTTCTGGTCATGGAGTACGTCCCGGGACCATCGCTGGAGGAGCTGATCCACCTTGCCCGGCTGGCGGGCCAGGAGCTGGGGGCGGGCTTCGTCGCCGCGGTGGGCAGCCAGGTGTGCGCCGGCCTGGCCCACGCCGCGACGCACCCCGGACCGGACGGCCGGCCGCTCAACCTCGTCCACCGCGACCTGAGCCCGCAGAACGTGATGCTCGACCCCGGAGGCGTCGCCCGCATCCTCGACTTCGGCATCGCCCGCTTCGACGGCGGCGGGGCGCGCACCGACCCGGGGACCATCAAGGGCAAGCCCGCCTACCTCTCCCCGGAGCAGTGCCGCCAGCTCCCCCTCGACGCGCGCAGCGACCTCTTCTCGCTGGGCTCCGTACTCTGGGAGTGCTGCGCCCGGCGGCGGCTGTTCGAGTCCGACTCGCTGATCGAGCTGGTCCAGGCCATCGCCACCCAGCCCGCCCCGCCGCTCGCGACGCTGGGGGTGGTGGTCCCGGCGGGCCTCGCGGCGATCATCGGGCGGGCCCTGGAGCTGGACCCCGCCGACCGCTTCCCGAGCGCGGCGGAGATGGGGCGCGCCTGCGACGCCTTCCTCCTCGGCGCCGGGCTCAACGCCAACGCCGAGGTGCGGGCCACCCTGGCCCGCTTCGTCCCGGGCGTGGGCCTCG
>CAZAIE010001268.1:0-2344 GCA_964485035.1 uncultured Myxococcaceae bacterium
CCTGCGGCCCCTGCACCCGTCGATACGCTGGCGCCGTTTGCCAACAACCTTCCTACTGGCTGGCGCGAACTGCGATTCGGGATGACTGAGCCCGAGGTTCGAAAGCTCATCTTCAAGTATCGCAAAGATCGCGACGATGCTTGGGAGCAGCTCAAGCCAGACAACGTGACATTCCCGATGATCTTCTTGGACAAGCGGGAGGTCGTAGACGCCTCGGTCAACGACTGGGTGTCAGCCAAGAAGCCGCATTCCGCCTGGACCATCAATGAGCTTGACGAAGGCGCCGAGTACCTTCGGACACTCTTCCGCGACGGAAAGTTCGTTGGGATCAAGCTGATGGGGAAGACCAGTGTCGAGGCGTTCTTGGAGAAAGCAAAGGAGGCATACGGAGAAGCGCCTCATCTGGTTGACTTCACCTTCAATGACACCGGAACGAGCCGCGGCCCGGAAAAACGAACTGTCGCATTCTGGCGCGGAAATGGCTCCATCATCTTGATTTGGGGCGCACCATTCCTTCGAAAGGAGCCGGTGCCTTATCTTCTCGCCGTGTCCGATGAAGCGATGGCCACAGTCGCGCAGGAATACCGCGCCCGAATCGAAGCCTCCGAGAAGAGCTTCAAGGAGGTCGGCAAGAAGCGCGAGGAAGCGACCAAGTTCTAGGGCGAGCCCCAGTCGGAAGCGACCCTCGGGGATCACGACTGCTCTGACGGATCCCGGAAGCGTTCAGTTCAGGAGTCATGAACGGCAGCCCTCGCGGCTCGGCACCATCGGGTTTCGAGGCCGATTCCCGACGAAAGTACGAGACCCTCGTCGCGGAGCTTGTTGAGGACGCGGCGGATGAAGTCGGCCGTCACGTTTGGACAGGCGTTGCGCAGTTCCCTGATAGCGAACGGCTCGGTGAAGGCCATCACCGCGGCTTCGACCAACCGACTGTTCTCGATTTCCCGCGCCTTGATCGCCGCGAGGCTCTGCGCCTGCTCCTCCTCGGTTGATTTCGGCGGGTTGGCCTCACGCTTCTTCCGGGTCGTGCGGAGCTGCCCGGCGAGCAGCTTCTCGTAGAGGCGACGCTGGTCGGCGTGGGTGGGCTCCAGCGCGACGAGCCGTAGCTTCGGTTCGGAGACGTTGAGGCTGACTGTCGACGTGGTCATCGCGAGGAGGTGCTTCTGGATCTCGGGCGCGAGGTCGGCAAGCGCCAGGATGTTCCGGATGCGCTCGGGCTTCTGGGCTCGCCGGCGTGCCGCGTTGGCGATGGTCAGGTTCTTCTCTTCGACCAACTTGCGCAGCTCGAGGGACTCCGTGAGTGTCTTTGCGATCCGGGCGGGCTCGGGCTCGAAGTACTTGTTCATGACCTCTTGGAACCGGGCGCGCTGCTCGGGCCAGTTCAAGGGCTCCGCGACCCATTCCAGGGTCTGCCGGTCGATGCGCTCGGACGCGGTCGTGGTCGTCAGGCGGGACACCACCTCTTGGATGTCGGGGGCCAACCGGACGAGGGGGATGAGCCTGCCGACTGTGGCCCTGGAGAACCCGTGCTTGGGGCCAACCTCGCGGTACGTGAGGTTGCCGCGGTCCATCTCCTCCTGGACCGTGCGAGCGAGGGCCAGGTCCTTGGCCACCGCGGCCGGCTGCGGGACGAGCGGCGCGGGTTCGCCGATGACGAAGTCGCGACCCTGTAACCGGAAGGAAAAGCTGTCTTCCAGAACAAACTCGGGCGGTTGCGGGGTTCGGAGACTGGTGCATTCCCCCCGCAGAAAGCGCCGCTCCGCGAACCGGAGCGGCGCTTTTTTGTGCCCTTCATCCGAAGCGAAGGGCGCGATTTGCTGCGCTCGCTGGTCTACCGCTCGACCTCCGCGACGAAGGCATCGACTGTCCTGTTGAGCTCTTCGGGCTTGTCGAGCTGTAGCCAGTGCCCTGTGCCGTCGACGCGCGTGACGGACATCCCCTCGACGAGGCGGTGGTAGGCGTCCGGACGATCATTGAGGCGCGTGATCACCGAGCGCTTGGCCCCCGGGTACCGCGACAGCGGCGTGACGGGATCGAAGGTCAAGAGCGACGCCAGCGTGCCCATGACCACGTCATGGGGAACGCCCATGACTTCCCGCATCAGGCGGTCTCGAACCTCGGGACGTGCCCCCTCGAGCATCGATGCCCAGTAGCCCCTGACGACGGCTTCGTAGTTGCTCTCCAGCGAGCCCATGAGCCCGGCCGCGACCTCCTTCGGCATGAGGCGTCCGTCACTCGCAGGATCGAGCAACAGCAGGCCGGCGACGTGTCCGGGCGCCAGTCCGGCAACTGCGACGGCGACCGCCCCGCCCCACGAGTGGCCGACGAGCACGAACCGCTCGAT
>CAZAIE010001269.1:0-2341 GCA_964485035.1 uncultured Myxococcaceae bacterium
GTCCCTCCCTGCACCCCCGCCTGCCAGGGGAAGACCTGCGGCGATGACGGCTGCGGCGGGACCTGTGGCACGTGCCCCACCGGCCGGGACTGCCGGACGAACGGCACCTGCGCGCCTGCGCCGACCTGCTTCGACAGCCTGCGCAACGGGGCCGAGACCGACGTGGACTGCGGCGGCCCCGACTGCGAGGACTGCTACCCGGACAGCCGGTGCGCCGGCGGCGACGACTGCACCACCGGGGTCTGCCGGGACGGGGTGTGCGTCCAGGCGAGCTGCAGCGACCAGGTGAGGAACCAGACCGAGAGCGACGTGGACTGCGGCGGGGCGACCTGCCCGAAGTGCGCCGACGGGAAGGTCTGCGCGGCGGCCTCCGACTGCGCGAGCGGCATCTGCAGCGGCGGACGGTGCGCGAGCTGCACCAACCGGGTCAGGGACGGCGCGGAGACCGACGTCGACTGCGGCGGCGGGTGCCAGGGCTGCGCGCTGGGCCTTGCGTGCCGGGTCCCCGCCGACTGCGCGTCCGGGATGTGCGACCAGGGGCTGTGCGTCGCTCCTTCCTGCACCGACAGGGTGAAGAACCAGGGAGAGGGCGACGTGGACTGCGGCGGCCCGTGCCCGGGCAAGTGCCAGGACGGCCAGGGCTGCCTCGCCGCCACCGACTGCGCCTCGGGCAGCTGCGCGGGCGGGTTCTGCATCAACTGCGCGGACGGGAAGAGGAACGCCGCGGAGACCGACGTGGACTGCGGCGGCGGGGCCTGCCCGGCGTGCGCCCTGGAGCGCTCCTGCCTGAAGGACGGCGACTGCGCCTCCGGGGAGTGCAGCCTGGGAGTCTGCAGCGCGTGCCGCAACGGCCAGAAGGACGGCCGGGAGACCGACGTGGACTGCGGCGGGGTCTGCGCCGCGAAGTGCCCGGGCGGCGGACGGTGCGCGACGGGAGCCGACTGCGCCAGCGGCACCTGCACCGCGGGCACCTGCGAGGTCCCCACCTCCTGCAAGAACCACGTCGCGGACGGCCAGGAGACGGACGTCGACTGCGGCGGAACCGAGTGCCCGCCCTGCGCGACGGGGCTCCTGTGCCGCAAGGACTCGGAGTGCCTCTCCTACTGGTGCCACAACGGCCGCTGCGAGAACCCGAGCTGCACCGACAAGCAGGCGAACGGGCGCGAGTCCGACGTCGACTGCGGCGGGGCCTGCGCGAAGTGCGTGGACGGGAAGAAGTGCCTCGGCGCCTCCGACTGCGGCTCCGGGATCTGCGCCGACGGTCTCTGCGTGAGCTGCCTGGACGGCAAGAAGAACGGCCAGGAGTCCGACGTGGACTGCGGCGGCACCTGCGCGAGGTGCGTGGACGGCCGCCAGTGCGGCGTGGGCGCCGACTGCAGCTCCGGGATCTGCGCCAATGGCCTCTGCGTGAGCTGCCAGGACGGCAAGAAGAACGGCCAGGAGTCCGACGTCGACTGCGGCGGGACCTGCGCGAAGTGCGTGGACGGCCGCCAGTGCTCCCTCGGCACCGACTGCACCTCCGGGATCTGCGCGGGCGGCCTCTGCGTCAGCTGCGAGGACGGCAGGAAGAACGGCCAGGAGTCCGACGTCGACTGCGGCGGCGTCTGCGGCAAGTGCGCGGACCGCAAGGGCTGCGGCTCTGCGGCCGACTGCGCCTCGGGCCTGTGCGCCGACGGCTTCTGCGCCAGCTGCCTGGACGGGGTGAAGGACGGCGCCGAGACCGACGTGGACTGTGGTGGGACGTGCGGCAAGTGCCTCGACGGGAAGGGCTGCTCCGCCGCCGCCGATTGCCTCTCGGGGAGCTGCGCCTCGGGTCGCTGCGCCCCCAGCTGCAGCAGCGGCAATGGCGGCTGCTCGCCCTACGCCACCTGCCTCAACACCCCCACCGCGCGCACCTGCACCTGTAGGGCGGGCTTCACCGGAGACGGCCTCACCTGCACCGACGTGAACGAGTGCGCGAACGGGACCGCGGGCTGCTCGCCCGACGCCAACTGCACCAACGCCCCGGGCAGCTTCTCCTGCGCCTGCAAGCCCGGCTACTCGGGCGACGGGAAGAGTTGCACCGACGTCAACGAGTGCACGAACGGGACGGCGGGCTGCTCGATCAACGCGACCTGCATCAACTCTTCGGGCAGCTTCACCTGCACCTGCAAGGCGGGCTACCAGGGCAACGGCAAGACCTGCACCGACATCGACGAGTGCACGAACGGCTCGGCCGGCTGCTCGACCAACGCCACCTGCACCAACTCGCCGGGCAGCTTCTCCTGCGCCTGCAAGCCCGGCTTCGTGGGTGACGGCAAGACCTGCACCGACGTCGACGAGTGCGCGAACGGAACGTCCG